>NZ_JBEXWT010000066.1:0-51662 GCF_040629945.1 Kitasatospora sp. NPDC005856
CGCCCTGCCCCCCCCCGGCCCCCCCCCCCCCCCCCCCCCCGCCCCCCCCCCCCCCCCCCGGGGGGGGGGGGGGGGCCCCCCCGCGCCCCCCCCCCCCCGCCCCCCCCCGCCCCTACGCGCTCTCGAGCCGCACGTAGGACTCCTTGAGGTACTCGTGCACCGCCTGCTGGGGCACCCGGAAGGACCGTCCGACCCGGATGGCCGGCAGCTCTCCGCTGTGCACCAGCCGGTACACCGTCATCTTGGACACCCGCATGACCGCGGCGACCTCCGCCACGGTCAGGAAGACGACTTCCTGAAGGGGGCGCTCGACGGAACTCATGACCATCACCCGACCCTTACCCGTGTGCAAGGCACCGGCTTCCCCTCCGGTGACTCCACCGGCACACGTGTATCCCCAGAGTAGTTATGGGTGGTACCAGTGGGAAGAGGGGAAGTGCAGTCCTCGTACGGTGAGAGATAGGACTGTTGCAGTACGTAGCCGATCGGCCGATGGCACCGCCCGACGTACGCACGGCCCTGCCGGGGCGGCGCCGGGGCGGCGGGTTCAGGCCAGCAGTCCGTGATGGGGGAACACCGCCCGGCGGGTGGCGAGGATGGCCTGATCGAGCCGGTCGGCCGGATCGTAACCCGAATCGAAGTCGCGCCAGGCCGGGCGGGCGCCGTCGGTCATCCGCAGCGGGGCGGGGCGGCGGGTGCGACGGTAGACCTCGGCGCGCCAGGACTCGGGGGTCTCGGTCGCCGGGTCGACGGGCCGGGCGGCGGCGGTGGCGACCAGGTGGGTCCAGGTGCGCGGGACGACGTCCACCACGGCGTAGCCGCCCCCGCCGGTGGCCACCCAGCGGCCGCCGGCGTGCTGGTGGGCGAGGTCGTGCAGCGCCTCGGCGATCAGCCGCTGGGCGTCCACGGTGACGGCGAGGTGGGCGAGCGGGTCCTCCAGGTGGGTGTCGGCGCCGTGCTGGGTGACCAGGACCTGTGGCCGGAACGCGTCGAGCAGTTCGGGCACCAGGGCGTGGAAGGCGCGCAGCCAGCCGGCGTCGCCGGTGCCCGCGGGCAGCGGCAGGTTGGCGGCGGAGCCGGGGGCGTCCTCGCCGCCGGTCTCGATCGACCAGCCGGTCTGCGGGAAGAGCGTGGCGGGGTGCTCGTGCAGCGAGACGGTGAGCACCCGGGGGTCGTTCCAGAACGCCGCCTGGACGCCGTCGCCGTGGTGGACGTCCACGTCGACGTAGGCGACCCGCTCGGCACCGAGTTCGAGCAGCCGGGCGATGGCCAGCGCCGGGTCGTTGTAGACGCAGAAGCCGGAGGCCTTGCCGGGCATCGCGTGGTGCAGCCCCCCGGTGAAGTTGACGGCGTGTGGGGTCTCGCCGCGCCAGACCGCCTCGGCGGCGGCCACGGACTGGCCCGCGATCAGCGCCGAGGCCGAATGGATCGCCGGGAAGGACCAGTTGTCGTCGGTGCCGAGTCCGTGCAGCGGGTCGGAGCGCTCGG
The DNA here is from genome assembly GCF_040629945.1 of Kitasatospora sp. NPDC005856. Taxonomy (NCBI): domain Bacteria; kingdom Bacillati; phylum Actinomycetota; class Actinomycetes; order Kitasatosporales; family Streptomycetaceae; genus Kitasatospora; species Kitasatospora sp. NPDC005856. Next base: position 1,489 of record NZ_JBEXWT010000066.1, read on the forward strand.
GGTGGGCGGCGGCATCGCGGACCGCCTCGACGTAGTCCCGGGTGTGCACCAGCCGGAGGGTGGACTCGCCGGCCGGCGGTGCGGAGCGGACGGTCACCCCGGGCCCGGCGCTCAGCCCGAGGGCCTCGACCAGGCGCATGGTGAGGGCCAGCCGGGTCGGGTCCATGGGGTGGCCGGGGCCGAAGTCGTAGGCGGTGACGGCCTCGTCCCAGAAGAGGTGCAGGCCGCAGGGGGTGTCACGCTCGGCTTCGGGCATGGCCTCCACCGTAGCGGGTGGCGGCGGCCGGACCGCCTCCAGGGCGCGCCGGGGCGCAACGCCCGGGAACGCGCGGACGCCAGGTGCGCGATGAAACTACGGAAGTTGTGGGGCAACTGTGGAGGCGGGTGTTGAGGCGGTACAGACAAACGCGCCGCGACTCCATATCCTCTCCGCCATGAAGCCATTCAGCGTGCAACGCCTTGGGGTAATTCTCGCTGCAATACTGGGTTTTGGCGTGTTCTTCGCTGCCCAGCCGGCCTCCGCCGCGGTCAGCGGCACCACCTTCGCGGTCGACAAGTCGACGGCCAAGGCGGGAGACCAGCTGACCCTGACGCTGTCGCTCACCAACAGTGAGAACAGCCCGATCTACTTCGCCTACGAGGCCGTCCAGCCGACCTGGCCGGCCAACTCGCAGGCCGGAGCGTTCACCGTCGTCAGCTGCACCGGTGACACCTCCGACTGCGCGTTCAGCGGGAACAGCGCCAACTTCCACTTCAACGCGCCGATCGCGCCCGGAGCGACGAAGAGCGTCACGCTCACCGTCAAGATCACCGACACCCCGGCCTGGGGCTCCGCGCCGTACACGCTGAACTGGGCGCCGTACGTCTACTACGAGTTCGGCCAGGTGGGCGGCACCACCACGGCCAAGGACCAGGGCTGGACCTACGGGCTGCCCGAGCTCCAGACCGTGATCAGCTGACCCCACGTCCCGTCCACCGCCCCCGCCGTCACCCGACGGCGGGGGCCGCCGTTCGCGCGGGCTCCGGGGCGAAGCGGTCGGCCAGCGGCAGGACGGCGAGCACCAGCAGCATCGGGGCGAGCAGCGCCCAGCGGTACGAGCTCGCGTCCGCGATCGCCCCGACCAGCGGCGAACCGAGCAGGAAACCCACGTAGTTGAAGAGGTTGAGCCGGGCCACCACCGCGTCCGAGTCGGCCGGGAAGAGCCGGCCGCCGGCCGCGAACACCTGCGGGATGATCGCGCAGATGCCGAAGCCCAGCACGGTGAAGCCGGCGATGCCCGCCCAGGCGGCGGGCGCGACGGCGGCCAGCCCGAAGCCGAGCGCGGCCAGCGCGGCACCGGTGCGGACCACCGGGACGGCGCCGAAACGCTGCACCGCGCGGTCGCCCAGGGCCCGGCCGAGCAGCATCGCGACCATGTAGCCCAGGTAGGAGAGCTTGGCGAGGTCCTCCCGGCTGCCCAGCCCGTCGGTGAGGTACTTGACGCTGTAGTTGGAGACCGAGGCGTCCGCGATGTACGTGAAGGCCATCGCCAGGCAGAGCGGCAGCAGCGGACGCCAGGGGACGGGCCGGGCGGCGGCCCCGGCGGCCTCCCGGGTGGCGTCCCGGACGGCGTCCCGGACGGCGTCGCCGGGTTCGACCGGGCCGGCGGCGGGGATCCCCCCGGCCGAAGGCCGGGGAAGGGTGCCGGCCAGCAGCGCGAGCGGGGCGATCACCGCGGCGGCCGTGCCGAACAGCACCGGCAGCCCGAGGTCGTAGTGGGAGCCGAGGCCCGCCAGGGCCGCGCCGATGATGCCGCCGAGGCTGAACGCGGCATGGAAGCCGATCATGATCGAGCGGCCGTAGCGGTGCTGGAGCCCCACTCCCACCATGTTCATGCTGGCGTCCAGCCCGCCCACCAGCAGCCCGAACGCGCCGAGGGCCAGGGCGAGTTGCCACAGCCCGCCACCCAGCCCGACGGCCGCCAGGCTGAGACAGACGGCGGGCTGGACCACCCGCAGCACGGCCCGCGCGCCGGTGCGCTTCACCAGCTGCTCCGAGACGATCGAACCGACCCCGGCCAGGATCGGCACCGCGGCCAGGAAGACCGGCAGCAGCGCGTCGCTCAGCCCGTACCGGTGCTGGATCTCCGGGATGCAGGTGACCAGCAGGGCGAAGGTGGTGCCCTGGAGCAGGAAGCTGGCGGTGAGCGCGGCCCGCCCCGCGCGCAGGCCGGGCGCCGGGGCGGACGGGACGGACGGGACGGGCCGTGCGGGCGGTGCGGCACTCAAGCGGACCTCCAGGCGGACTCCACACGGACCTCGCCGACCTCGCCGGCCCCACTACCGGCCGGTAGGACGATGTTGGCGAGAGCGTAGGGGGTGCGCCGCGTTTGCGGGAGGGGTCGCGCAGCGGTCGTTCACCGCGGGGCCCGGCTCACTTGCCGCCGGAGGCCAGCTCCCGGGAGCGGTCCCGGGCCGCCTCCAGGGCGCCGAGCAGCGCGGCCCGCACCCCGTGGTTCTCCAGCTCGCGGATCGCCGCGATGGTGGTGCCGGCCGGGGAGGTGACCGCCTCGCGCAGCTTCACCGGGTGCTCGCCGGAATCGCGCAGCATCACCGAGGCGCCGATCGCGGACTGCACGATCAGGTCGTGCGCCACCTGCCGGGGCAGCCCGAGCAGGATGCCGGCGTCGGTCATCGCCTCGACCAGGAAGTAGAAGTAGGCCGGACCGGAGCCGGACAGCGCGGTGGCCGCGTCCTGCTGGGACTCGGGCAGCCGCAGCGCCTTGCCGACCGAGCTGAAGATCTCCTCGGCACGCACCAGGTGCTCCTCCCCCGCGTGCGAACCGGCCGAGATGACGCTCATCCCCTCGTCCACCAGGACCGGGGTGTTGGGCATCACCCGGACCACCGGGGTGCCCGCCGCCAACCGCTCCTCGAACCAGGAGGTGGGGACGCCGGCCGCGGCCGAGATCACCAGCCGGTCCGCGCCGACGTGCGGGGCCAGCTCCTCCAACAGGGTGCCCATGTCCTGCGGCTTGACCGCGAGGATCAGGGTGTCGGCGAGCTTGGCGGCCTCGGCGTTGGAGACGGCCACCACGCCGTAGCGGGCCGCGAGTTCGACCGCCCGCTCCGGACGGCGGGCGGTCACCAGGACGTCGGCCGGGTTCTTGCCGGCCCGCAGCAGACCGGAGAGCAGGGCCTCTCCGATCTTGCCGGTGCCCAGGAAGGCGATCTTCTGTCCGTGCGCCGCGCTGCTGCCCATGGTCCGCTCCTTGCCTCGGTACTGCGGCTATCCTCGCACCGCCCGGCGGCCCGCGCGGGGACCGTCCGCTCCGTGGTCGCCCCGCACCCGAACGACCCTGCCCCTAGGGAGAAAACTCGGGGTTTCCCCTATGGCCTCCCGGCCCCGGCGAGCGCACCGTGGAGGCATGGCACACGACGAAATGTCCCGACGTGAGAACCGGCAACTCGCCGTCGCCTCGGCGACCGTGGGCCCGTGGCGGACCGCCGCGGGGGTCGGTGCGGTGGTGGGGGCGACGGCCCTGGGGATCGAGGCGATCTCCGGGAACTGGTCGCTGAGCATGCTGGCCTCACCGGCCGGCTGGGGTCTGTTCTTCTTCTTCCTGGTCGGCACCGTCGGCGGGCGACTGCGGCGCGACACCACCGACCGGCGGCTGCGCCGCTGGGCGAACGAGCACCCGTGGCAGTCCGCGCTCCCGGCGGCCGGCGGCCTGCTGGCGCTGAACACGCTGGCCCAGCTGTTCCTCGGCGACGCGGGCCTGTTCGGCGCCTTCTTCGTCTCGCTGCTGCCGGCCGGCCTGCTGCTGGCGATCGCCGGGGCGGTCGGGTCGGTCAAGCAGGCCCGCGGCAAGGGCTGAGCTCGGGCTCCGGCTCGGGCTCGGGCTCCGGCTCGGGGGCAGGGCTCGGGGCAGGGCTCGGGCTCGGAGTGCGGGGCTCAGGACGCCGGCGAGGTTCCGGACGAAGCGGGGTGAACCGTCACCCGACTCGCGCGAGTTCACCACCCGGTGTGCCCCCGATCGGCACATCGTCACCCCCCGTCGTCATACTGGCGCGATGCCGATAGCCGAAGATCCGCAACCGCGCCCCTCCGGAGGCGACGAGCCGGGCGGGTCCGACCCGTCCGGAACGGGTGAGAAGGACCCGTTCGCCGGCCTCGTCCTGGACGACGAGTTCGTCCGCGGGGCCACCGTCAAGGAGCAGAGCGGGCGCACCCGCATGCTGTCCGCCCGGTGGAAGCACACTCCGCCGGTCGATCCGGGCGGCCGCCGCTCGGTCAACGACGGCCCGTCCGCGGCCAAGGGCCGGTTCGGCCGCAAGCCGAAGCCCGCCGCGCTCGACCCGTGGGGCAACCCGCGCCCGCGCCGCCGCGGCTGGCGCGCGCCGCTGCTCGTGGTGCTGACCGTCGCGGTGGTGCTCTCCGTCATGAACGTCGACGGGCTGCGCACGTGGTTTTCGGACCACGTCTGGAAGAGCTCCTCGGCCGCCCCCGTCCCGCTCCCCACCGTCGCCCCGGAGACCGCCAAGCCGACCGCGGCGCCACCGGCCACCCCGGACGACCAGCCGACCGTGGACCGCCCCTGGAAGGGCTCTCCCGCCGAGGGCTGGCCGAACGGCCAGGAGGCCTTCGTGCTGCCCGAGGCCAAGGCCGTCGGCGTCTTCTCGGCCGACGAGGTCGCCGACCAACTCCAGTCGGTCAAGACCTACCTGACGGCCGCCAACCTCGACCCCCAGGTGATCGCGGGTGCCCGGCCGGAGGCCTCGCTGGCGATGCTCGACCGCGCGGACCGGGCGAACGCCGGCGCCGCCCTCGACCACCCCACCAAGGAGACCGACCCGACCAGCTGGTTCACCCGTTTCGACCCGCGCGAGGCCGCCCTGGTGGGCACCACCGTCAAGGTCCAGGGCCGGATCAGCTACGAGGGGGACGGGGACGGGGGCGTGCTGGTGCACACCGACTTCACCTTCGTCTACCCGCTGCAGCCGGGCCCGGACGCGGAGAAGCTGGCTTCGTCCCGCCGCCGTACGCCGGGCACCGCGCCGGGCACCGCGCCGGGCGGCACCGCCAAGCCGGCCGGCCTCGCCTCCCGGGCGGCCGCCGCCAACACCGGCGACACCTGGACGACCCGCACCATCGTGCGCAAGGTCGACGACATCCGCTTCTACGACCCGAAGCACTACAAGGTCGACGCGAAGAAGCTGGTGTTCGACAAGACCCAGTGGGACGCCGGCAACAGCGCCTGCGACGTCTACGACGGCTTCCTGCACCCGCAGTTCCAGCAGTTCGAGAGCCACGACCCGGCGCCGACCGGTCCGACCACCGACCCGTACGACCGGAGCAAGGACATCGCCCCGGCCGACCAGTGCGGCAGCGTCAGCCGGACCTAGGTCCGTGCGCGGGAGGCGTCAGCGCTTGCGCTTGGCCCGGCCCGGCGCCTTGGCGTCGGGCCGGCGGCTACGGCTCGCCTGGCGCTTCTCGTGCTGGACGACGGCCCGCTCGTAGGCGGCCCGCTGGACCGCCTCGCCGGGGGCCTCGACCAGGCTCCGGGCGAAATAGGCGAGCAGTGAGCCGGCGCCGCCGATCAACCAGACCGCGCCGAGCGACTTGTCCTCGGCCATCCAGCCGGTCAGCTGGTCCTTGCCCTCGGTGAGCACCTTCCAGGTGCGCCGCACGGCCATCATCGAGCAGACCGCGATGGCGGCGGTCAGCAGCCCGTTGAGGAACGTGCCGCTGTCGGAGAGGGCGATGCCCTCCACGCCGAAGCGCAGCAGCAGCACCACGGCGGCCGCCGCGACCAGGGCGCCGATCGACACGGCGACCCGGCGCAGCCAGTAGCCGTCGTCCCGGTTCAGCCAGCTGGTGCCGAACCAGCGGATCGGCGCCGGCTCGGGGGCGGGGGCGGGGGCGGGGATGGGGGGCTGCTCACTCACGTCGTCGATTATCACCCGGTCGCCCCACACGGCGGAGGAGCCGTCCCGGCCGGTGGGACGGCTCCTCCTCGTCGGGTACGGGCCCGGCGTCGTTCCGTACGGGCCCGGCGTCGTTCCGTACGGGCCCGGCCGCCGTCAGCCGAGCTTGGACACGTCCCGGACGGCGCCCTTGTCGGCGGAGGTGGCCATCGCCGCGTAGGCGCGCAGGGCCTGGCTGACCTGCCGCTCGCGGTTCTTCGGCCGGTAGCCGCCCGCCGCCTCCAGGGCGCGGCGGCGCTCCGCCAGGACCTCGTCCGGCACCTCCAGGGAGATCCGGCGGCCGGGGATGTCGATGGCGATGGTGTCGCCGTCCTCGACCAGCGCGATGGTGCCGCCGGAGGCCGCCTCCGGGGAGGCGTGGCCGATGGACAGGCCCGAGGTGCCACCGGAGAAGCGGCCGTCGGTGACCAGCGCGCAGGCCTTGCCCAGGCCCCGGCCCTTGAGGAACGAGGTCGGGTAGAGCATCTCCTGCATGCCCGGGCCGCCCTTGGGGCCCTCGTAGCGGATGACGACGACGTCGCCCTCCTTGACCCGCTTGGCGAGGATCGCCTCGACCGCGTCCTCCTGGGACTCGACCACGACGGCCGGGCCGCTGAAGGTCCAGATCGACTCGTCCACGCCGGCGGTCTTCACGATGCAGCCGTCCTCGGCGAGGTTGCCGTACAGCACGGCCAGGCCGCCCTCGACCGAGTAGGCGTGCTCGACGCTGCGGATGCAGCCCCTGACGGCGTCGGTGTCCAGCGACTCCCAGCGCTCGGACTGCGAGAAGGCCTCGGCGGAGCGGACGCAGCCGGGGGCGGCGTGCCACAGCTCGACGGCCTCCGCGGAGGGCGAACCGCCGCGCACGTCCCAGGTCTTGAGCCACTCGGCGAGCGAGTCGGCGTGCACGGTGTGGACGTCCTCGTTGAGCAGCCCGCCCCGGTACAGCTCGCCGAGGATGGCCGGGATGCCGCCGGCCCGGTGCACGTCCTCCATGTAGTACGAGCCGTTCGGCGCGACCTTGGACAGGCAGGGCACCTTGCGGGAGATCGCGTCGATGGCCCGCTGGTCGAAGTCCAGCTCGGCCTCCTGGGCGGCGGCGAGCAGGTGCAGGATCGTGTTGGTCGAGCCGCCCATGGCGATGTCCAGGGCCATGGCGTTCTCGAAGGCGGCGCGGGTGGCGATCGCGCGCGGCAGCACGGAGTGGTCGTCCTGGCCGTAGTGGCGGTTGGCGATCTCGACGACGGTCCGGCCGGCGTCCTCGTAGAGGGCCTTGCGGGCGGTGTGGGTGGCGAGCACCGAGCCGTTGCCCGGCAGCGAGAGGCCGATCGCCTCGGTCAGGCAGTTCATAGAGTTGGCGGTGAACATGCCGGAGCACGAGCCGCAGGTGGGGCAGGCGTTCTCCTCGATGATCGCGATGTCCTCGTCGGAGACGTTCTCGTTGACCGCCTGGGAGATCGCGTCGACCAGGTCGAGCTTGCGCACGGTGCCGTCGACCAGGGTGGCCTTGCCGGCCTCCATCGGGCCGCCGGAGACGAAGACGGTCGGGATGTTCAGGCGCAGCGCGGCCATCAGCATGCCCGGGGTGATCTTGTCGCAGTTGGAGATGCAGATCAGGGCGTCGGCGCAGTGCGCGTTCACCATGTACTCGACCGAGTCGGCGATCAGGTCGCGCGAGGGCAGCGAGTAGAGCATGCCGCCGTGGCCCATCGCGATGCCGTCGTCCACGGCGATGGTGTTGAACTCGCGCGGAATGCCGCCCGCCCGCTTGATCGCCTCGGAGACGATCCGGCCGACCGGCTGGAGGTGGGTGTGCCCGGGGACGAACTCGGTGAAGGAGTTGGCGACCGCGATGATCGGCTTGCCGAAGTCCTCGCGGGCTACGCCGGCCGCCCGGAGAAGCGCCCGGGCGCCTGCCATGTTGCGACCGTGGGTGACCGTACGGGACCTCAGCTCGGGCACTGTGCTCCACTCCTTCGGGGCTCTCGCGGGCACCCCGCTGCTGGGAGGGTCCGGGGGCCGCTGTGGGTACCGAGCCTACGCCCGCCGTCCGGCCGGCGGACGGTCCGTCCGCGATGCGGGCAGGCGGCGGGCCCCCCGGTCAGTCCCGCTTGACGGCCACGGTGAGGTCGAGGCTGAACGGCTCGACCACGATGCCGTCCGGGAACGCGGCGACCATGGCCTCCCGTTCGGCGGCCAGCACCGGCGCGCGCTCCTCGGGGCCGAGCGAGGCCAGGTAGGAGCGGGAGGTGAGGTCGGTGAGCACGTGCTCGACGGTGACCCGCCGCTCCCAGTGCAGCACCGTCCGTTCGACCGCGAGGCCGGCCGGGGCGAAGTGGCTGACGTGCCCGCCGATCCCGCCGTAGCCGTGGAAGCGGCCGGGGAGGGCGGCGGCCATCCGCTCGTTCCTGGCCCGGACCCACGGCACGGTCTCGTCGTGCACGTTCCACCAGGCGGCGACGGCACCGCCGGGCCGCAGCACCCGGATCGCCTCGGGGACGGACTTCTCGGGGTACGTCCAGTGGAACGCCTGGGCGTAGGTGACCAGGTCGGCGGAGCGGTCGTGGAAGGGCAGGTCGTCACCGGTGCCGCGGACCAGCGGCAGGACGGGCGAGGAGAGCAGGAACCGGGCGGCCATGCCGGGGCTGGGCTCGACGGCGACGACCTCCGCACCCCGCGCGGCCAGCAGCCGGGTGGCGATGCCGGTGCCGGCGCCGACGTCCAGGACGCGGGCACCGTCCAGGCCTCGGCCCCAGAGCCGCTCCAGCGCGTCGAACAGCTCGCCGGGGTAGCCGGGGCGACCCTGCTCGTACTCGGCGGCGACCCCGCCGAAGCTCACGGCAGCCTCGCGGTAGTCCCGACTCTCCGTCATGCGTCCCCCTCCGTACGGCAGTTCGTGTCGTTCGTGTCCGGGCGGACCCGGCGACTCAGCGTACGCGCGAGGGGGTGGCGAGGTGCAAACGGGTGAAGGCGAGGGCCTCGGCCAGGTCGGCCTCGCGTTCGGCGGGGGAGGCCGAGCGCCGGGTGTTGACCTCCAGCACCACGTGACCGTCGAAGCCGGTGCGGGCGAGGTGCTCCAGCAGCTCGGCGCAGGGCTGCTTGCCACGGCCGGGGATCAGGTGCTCGTCCTTGCCGGAACCGCTGCCGTCGGCCAGGTGGACGTGGGCGAGCCGGTCGCCCATCCGCTCGACCATGGCGAAGGTGTCGATCCGGGAGGTGGCCGCGTGCGAGAGGTCGATCGTGAAGTGCCGGTAGTCCTCGTCGGTGACGTCCCAGCCCGGCGCGTACGCGAGCATCTCGCGGTCGCGGTAGCGCCACGGGTACATGTTCTCGACGGCGAAGCGGACGTCCGTCTCGCCCGCCATCCGGTGGATGCCCTCGACGAACTCCCGGGCGTACTGGCGCTGCCAGCGGAACGGCGGGTGGACGACCACGGCGCTCGCGCCCAGCTTCTCGGCCGCCGCCCGGGCCCGGACCAGCTTGGTCCACGGGTCGGTGGTCCACACCCGCTGGGTGATCAGCAGGCAGGGCGCGTGCACGGCCAGGATGGGCAGCTGGTGGGCGTCGGAGAGGCGGCGCAGGGCGTCGACGTCCTGGCTGACCGGGTCGTTCCAGACCATCACCTCGACGCCGTCGTAGCCGAGCTTGGCGGCCAGCTCGAAGGCGACGGCGGTGCTCGCCGGGTACACCGAGGCGGTGGACAGCACCACCTTGGTGTCGGGGATGTGCAGGGCCGGGTGCCGGGGCAGCACCAGGCGGTCGGTGGTGCGCAGCAGCGGCGGGCGGGCTGCGTCGCGCTTGGCGGCCTTGACCGAGCGGACGGACTGGACGGCGGCCTTGGCGGCGCCGGCGGCCCGGGCGGTGCGGGTCTCCTTGGGGGCGGCGGGCTTGGGGGTGGCGGGGTGCGGGGCGGCGGGCTTGGGGGTGGCGGGGTGCTGCCTGGTCCTCGCCGTCCTCACGGACTTCACCCCGGTCGTCTTCGGCCCGGTCGTCTTCGTTGCCGCCGTCTTCGCGGTCTTGGCTGCGGCCGTCTTCGCTCGGGTCGTCTCCGCGCGGGACGCCTTCGCTCCGGCGGTCTTCGCCGCCGCCGTCTTCGCGGTGCGCTGGGCGGCCTTGACGGCCTTCGCGGCCTGCTTGGCGGCCTGGGCGGCGGTGGCGGCCGTGACCGCCTTGCCGAGCCGGCGGCGCGGGGCGTCCGGCCGCGACTGCCCGTTCCCGGGAGTGCGGCCCTCCTGCGTTCCGTCCTCGCCCGCTGGTTGCACCACGGGAGACAGCGTAAGCGGAGCACGCTGCGAACGGAGCGGGATGACCGGCGCAGTGACCATCGGCACGTTGTCCCGGCGTGGTGTGCCGGGCGGTCGACCGGTGTGGGCCCGGGGCGCCCGGGGCGCCCGGACGGCTCGGACGGCCCGGGGGCCCGGGGGTGCCCGGGGCGCCCGGACGGCTCGGACGGCCCGGGGGCCCGGGGGTGCCCGGGTTACGGGGTGAGCGCCGGGCGGCGACGGTCGGCGGGGCTGTCCATGGTGTCCAGCCGGCGCAGGATGATGCCCTCGCGCAGCGCCCACGGGCAGACGTCCAGCTCCTCCAGGCCGAACAGGTCCATCGCGGCGTCGGCGACCAGCGCGCCGGCCAGCAGCTGCTTGGCCCGGCCCTCGGAGACGCCGGGGATCCGGGCGCGCTCGGCGACGGTCATCGCGGACAGCCGCGGCAGCCAGGACGCCAGCCCGCTGCGGGTGAGCCGGCGGTCGGCGTACGGGCCGGCGTCCGCGGGGGCGGCGCCGGTCATCCGGGCCAGCTGCTTGAAGGTCTTGGAGGTGGCGACCGCGTGCCGCGGCGGGCCGAGCCGGTTGATCTCGCTGACCACGGTGGCGAGCTCGGCCCGGATGTGGCGTCGCAGCTCGCGCAGCCCGTCCGGGTCGGCGACGTCACCCGGCAGCCAGCGGGCGGTGAGCCGGCCGGCGCCCAGCGGCAGAGAGCAGGCGACGTCCGGCTGCTCGTCCAGGCCGCAGGCGATCTCCAGCGAGCCGCCGCCGATGTCCAGGTTGAGCAGCCGGCCCGAGGACCAGCCGAACCAGCGGCGGACGGCCAGGAAGGTGAGCCGGGCCTCGTCCTGCCCGGACAGCACGCGCAGCTCGACGCCGGTCTCGGCGGTCACCCGGCGCAGCACCTCCTCGCCGTTGGCCGCCTCGCGCACGGCGGAGGTGGCGAACGGGAGGATGTCGACGACGCCCTTGTCCTCGGCGACCCGCAGCGAGGAGGCGACGTGGCCGACCAGTCGCTCGACGCCGGCCTCGCTTATCGCGCCGTCCGCGTCCAGCAGCTCGGCCAGGCGCAGCTCGGCCTTGTGCGAGTACGCGGGCAGCGGAGCAGCGCCCGGGTGGGCGTCCACCACGAGGAAGTGGACCGTGTTGGAACCTACGTCGAGCACACCGAGTCGCATAACTCTCCACGCTACGCGATCCGTGCCCTGGCGAGAGGGGGTACGGCGGTATTCCCGCTGGTCCGGGACCGGTCGGCGGGCTCGGCGGTGATCCGGTGGCCCGGGTCGTCCGCGCGAGTACCGACCGGGTGACCAGGGGCCTCGCGGGTTCACCGGTGGCGCGACCGGCGTGCCCGCTGTGCTCCGTGCGCCCGGTGCACTCCGTGTATCCGGTGCGCTCCGTGTGCCTGGTGCGCTCCATGCGCCTGGTGCAACCGGCCGGCCGTCACAGCAGGCCGTCCCAGAGCTGCTCCACGATGACGGCCCACCAGTTCTCCGGGTCGGCGAAGACCGTGCCGTCCGCCTCCGCCAGCGCGCCTTGCAGGGCGGCCACCGCCGCGCCCGCGGCCACCGGGTCGAGCCCGCGCAGAGCGGGCCACCAGCCGGCGAACACCTCCAGGCAGCGGACGAAGGCGCGCAGGCTCGCATTGCCGTGACGGGCGGTCGCGTAGTCCGGGTCCACCGCGCGGACGGCGCCGTCCACCGGGTCGAGGGCCAGCAGCGCCCAGCCGTCCGTCCCCAGCACCAGCTGCCCGGCGAGCGCCAGGCGCTCCCGCTCGGCCGCCCGGGTGCCGCGGCCGGACTCGGCCAGGTGCGCGGCGAGCGGGGGCAGGACAGTGCCCTGGCGGGTGCCGTCGGCGATCGCCTCCGCGCCCGGGTGGTGCAGCGCGAAGAACCCCGGCACGGCCACCGGGACGCCCACCGCCAGCAGCAACGCGGCCGCGTCCCCGGGCAGTTCGGCGCGGGCGACGTCGGCCGGCTCGAACCGCTGGACGCCGGCCGGGCCGAACCGCTCCGCGAGCCGGGCGGCGAGCGCGCTGTCGGGCTCGTCGGGCGCGTTCCGCACCGCACGGGGGAAGGGCACCCGGTTGCGGGCCGGACCGTCCGCCGGCGCGGGCAGCGCCCGCACGGCAGCCGCCCGGTGGTCGAAGCGCGGACCGTACGGGAGCTCGAAGTCGAGCCGGGTGTGGGGCAGTTCGGCGGCCAGCGCGTACGACCAGTAGCCGCCGGGCAGGGCGCTCATCCGCAGGTCGGTCCGGACGGCGAGCACGTCCTCGGCCGCCACGCCCTGCTCGCGCAGCCACCACCAGCCGCGCAGCGCCGGGTGCGGCAGGCCCGCCGCGGAGCGCAGGGCCAACGAGCGCTCCTCGCCGGTCCCCCCGTCCCGGTAGGTCAACTCGGCCCGGGCACCCCGGCCGGTTGCCGGCGGAAGGGTCGGGTCGTAGCCGCCGGCGCCGACGAAGTCCCGGTACAGCCCGACCACTTCGTCCACCGGCACCGAGGGCCACACCGTGAACCGTCCGCTCTCCCGGTCCACCACGGCACAGGCCGCCCCCACCTCCTCGGGCGCCCGCCGCTCCCCCGTCCGCGGGTCGACCACCGCCCGGGCGGGCTTCGCCCACACCACCCAGCCGAGCTCGAACTCGTGGGTGCACACCCGCCGCACCGCCCCGGCGCCCTGCGGCAGATCCCCGTTGATCCACCGGTGCCCCGCCTCCACCGCCTGCGCCCGAGAAATCACCCGGCCACCCCCGTCCCGTCCACTCCCCGCCGCCCGTCCCGGCCCGACCCGCGACCCTACGCCCCCACACCAACCACCAGCACCCACCCACGCCGACTCCCCACGCAACCCCCGCACGCCCCAGAAGCCGCCCCCGCCGACTCCCCACGCAGCCCTCCCCCGGCTGCCGCGCGCCCCTCTCGCACGAAATGTCACCCCCGCCGACTCCCCATGCGCCCAAGCGCCCGGGCTTCCTCCGTTCCGCGCTTCCACAGCTGCCGGGCCCCGTCGCAACTGCGCAGGAAGTCGACTCAGCCGACTTCCCGCGCTCCCCCTCGCGAGAACCGCACACGCCAAAAGTCAGCCCCGCCGACTTTCTGCGCACATGAGGGGAAATTATGTCGGTCGGTCTACTCATTTCCACCCCGGCCCGAGACCCGGCCACCCCGAATCCGCACAGAAAGTCGGACCAGTCGACTTCTCATGCGGACTCCTCCCATTCCGCACGCCCCACCATCGACGGGCAGCACAGGGGCCTGCACAGGAAGTCAACCCAGCCGACTTCCTGTGCAGGCCCCTCACGAGACCCGCACGCACCAAAAGTCGGCGCTTTCGACTTTCCGTGCACCACTGAGGCAAATTATGTCGGTCGGTCTACTTCTTTCCGCCCCAGGCCGGAGCCCAGCAACATCGAATGCGCGCAGGAAGTCGGACGGGCCGACTTCTCGTGCGACACCTCGCGCTTCCGTGCCCTCCGCCGCCGAGGAGCAGCGCAGCGACACGCAGGAAGTCAACCTGGTCGATCTCGTGCGGCTCTCTCCCGCTTCTGCACGCTCCGCGGCTGACGGGCACCGCAGCGGCCCGCGCAGGAAGTCGGACGGGCCGACTTCTCGCGCAGGCCCCTCGCGAACCGAACCCACGCCAGAAATGGCAACCGGCCAGCTCCGCGCGGGCCCAACGCCCAATGCGGCGGTTGGGGGTGAGAAGTCGGATGGGCCGACTTCTCGTGCGGGCTTCTGCCGCTTGCGGGGGCTGCGCGGTTCGGCGTTGAGGGGCCGGGGTCAGGGGGTGGACGCGAGGGGGCGGCCTTCGGGGGTGAGGGTGATGGCCCAGAGGCCTTGGGTGGCGGGGTGGAGGGGGGCGGGGGCTTGGCGGGCGAGTTGGTGGTCGAGGTAGGTGACGGTGTCCTGGTGGTTGACGGCGTTCCAGGCGTGCGGGCGACCGTAGGGGTCGAGGGTGAGGAGCACCGCCTGGGAGCCGTGGCCGGCGCGGCGGAGGTCGTCGGCGAGACGGTCGAAGGCGCGGACGCCGTCGCCCAGGTCCCGGAAGGGGGCGCCGAGTTCGCGTTCGGCGCGGTCCCGGCCGCCGCGTTCGCCGGCGTCGCCCTCGCTGGGGATGCGCGGCGCCGCGCAGGTCGGGCGGCCGGTGTAGGTCTCGACCGCCGAGAGGGCGATCTCCAGGCTGTTGTTGGCCCGGCCCGGTTCGCGGTAGCCGCCGTCGTTGACGGCCTCCGCCCAGCCGCCGGCCGCCGGATCGGGGTGACGGACGGGCAGGCCGTCCTCGTCCCGGGGCGCGCGGCGTTCGAGTTCGGCCTGGTGCTGCGGGTCGACCGGCGCGAGCCCGCCCGGCAGGCCGTACGGACGGCTGTCGGCGATGCTGCGCGGCCGGACCGCCCGATCCTCCGGCCGGGCTCCGCGCCGTGCGCGCAGGGCGAGTTGGAGGGCCATCGCGTGGGCGGTCGCGACCGGGACCGCACCCCAGGCGAGGGTGGGGTCGGCGACGCCCGCCGCGTGCTCCCGCCGCCGGGCCTCCACCGGGTGGGTTTCGGGCCGGCCGATCACCGGGCTGGTCCCGACGATCGGGGGCGCTGCCGGGGGTGGCGGCGCGGCGTGGGCGGGCGGCGGTCCGACGACCGGGTGCGGCGCCGCGCCTGCCGGGGTCCGGGCCGCCGGCGCACCCGGCTGTGACGCACCCGGCTGCGGCGCACCCGACTGCGGCGTACCCGGCTGCGGCGTGCCGACCGCCGACCCACCGCCCACCACGCCGCCCGGACTGCCGGTCGCGCCTGCCCCGACGCCGCTGCCGAACGGCGCCGCCACGTTCACGGGCCCGCCGGCGGCGCCCGCCAACGGCCCGGGCCCGACGGTGCCGACGGGCTGGTACCCGCCGTACCCGCCGCCGTACGCCGGGGTCCCGAACTGCCCGGGCACCGCGACCGGCCGGACCGTCGGCGGAGCGTCCGGCGTCGGGCCGTACCCGGGGCCGCCGGCGGAGGGCGCGGTGACGGGCGTGGTGGCCGGCGCGGCCGGCGCGCTCACCGAGTCCGTCCGCACGGTCACCGGCCCGCCGCCACCGCCGACGCCCGCAGCACCTCCGCCGCCGTGCGAGGAGGCCGCGGGCGCCTGGAGCGGGTAGTCCCCGTCCGACCGGACCGCCGATCCGCCGCCCGGCCGGACCGGCGCGGCCGCGGACGGCGCCGGCGGCGTCCAGTCGCCGCCACCACCGCCGCCACCCGTCGCCCGGTGCTGCCCGGGCGAGCCCCCGGCCGCGGACCCGCCCGCCGACGCCCCGCCCCCCGACGCGCTCGCCGTGACCGCCACGTCCGGCCCACCGACGACCGCCCCCGGATCCGCCACCGCGACCGAGGCCACCGCCACCGCGCCCGGCACCTTCGGGTCCGCCGGCCAGCCGGGCTTGTCACCGCCGGGCTTGTCACCGCCGGGCTTCTCGCCACCAGGCTTGTCGACACCCGGCTTCTCGCCGCCGGGCCCGTCCGCCCCCGCCGTCAGCCCGGCGAGCGGCACCCCGCGGACCGCCTTGCCGTTCTCGTCGGTGAGCTGCGGCTGCCCGTGCTCGTCCAGCCGGACGGCCAGGTCCGCCACCCCGACCACCGGCTTGCCGTCCGGCCCCGGGACGACCAGCAGCCCGGTGGCGTCGGCCACCGGTGTGCCGTCGGCACGGAGGATGACCGGCTGCCCGTCCCGGCCGAGGACGGGCTTGCCGTGCTCGTCCACCTGGACCGTCAGCCCGGGCACGCCGACCAGCGGCTTGCCGTCCTTCCCGGCGAGCAGGACCAGCCCGGAGCCGTCCGCGCCGAGCACGCCCGGTTCGCCGAGGGCGGCGGGCAGCCCGGCGGCGAGCGGGTCGAACGCGCCGCCGCGGTACGAGGCGGCGGTGATCCCCGTCCCCTGCGCGGTGCCGAGCTTCAGCAGGGCGACGGCGGCCGGCTCCTTGAGCACGCCGGACAGGGCGTCCTTCATGGCGCGGCCGAGTTCGGCGAGGAGGCCGCCGATCTTCAGCCCGGCGGCCTCGACGGCGACGGCCGCCATGCCCGCCGCGACCTGCTCGGTGGCGGTGTTCCCCACCTTGGACGCGAGACCGCCGACGGCCTTCCGCAGTCCGCCGACCACCCCGCTCGCCGGGTCGCCGTCGGCCGCCGCGGCGACCTCGGCGGCCGCCCGCTTGGCCTCGGCCGCCTGCTGCTCGGCCTGCCGGAGGTCGGCGGCGAGCTGCTGCAGGGTCGCGATGATCTCGGCCTTGCAGGTGTCCACGGCCCGCGCGGCCGTGTCGAACGCCCCGGCGACCAGCCCGACCGCGCTGTGCGCGTCGTCCAGGTGGCCCTTGCCGCCGCCGCTGAAGCCCTGCCAGTACGTGTCGAAGGCCTCGACCGCGTGGCCGGAGTTGTCGGCGGTGACCCGCCGGACGGACTCGCCGCAGCGACGGGTGAGCCGGTCGGCCTCCTTGCCGAACTCGCGCCAGACGCCGGCGGCCTTGCGCAGGCCCTCCTCGTCGGCCTGCGGCCACTGCTGGCCGGTCCGGGCCAGGACCGGGACCAGTTCCTCGGGCAGTTTCCGGGACACGCGCTTCCCCCTTCGAGCCGGGTCCGTCAGACCGACATGTCCGTGGGGACGGCGGGAGCCGCCCCCGGGGTTGCCCCCGGCGCCGTCGGATTCACGGCGGCGGATGTCCCCGCCGAGGCCCCCGTCACCCCCGGGCCCGCAGGCACCGCCGTCGCCCCGAACCCGCTCGCCGCCGAACTGTCCGCGTCGGCCGTCCGCGCGGCCATGGTGTGCAGCCCGGCCCCGACCCCGGCCACCCGCCCTGCCAACCCCCTCAGCCCGCCGACGAGTTCACCGCGAGCCTGCCCGTACACGGTGGCGAAGCCGCTGCCCGGCTGGTCGGCCCCCCAGGGGGCGCCGAGCGCGGCGAGGCCCTGCTCGAGGGCGATGACGGCCTTCGCCAGCTCGCCGCCGAGCTTCTCGAACTCCTTTGCCTCGCCGTGCAGTTCCCACGGCTTGAGGACGAACTCCCCGCCCGCCTTCCCGCCCGCGCGGCCGGACGCCCCGGTACTGCCGCCTGCCATCCCCGCACCTCCCCGTAGCGGCCCCGTGACGGACCGGCCGCCATCCTAGGCACGCCCCCGGGCCCGCCCGCAGGGCCCGACTGACCTCTTCACCCCGCCTTCACTCCGGTCGACCCCACCGCACCGGCCCCACCGCACCGGCCCCGCCGCACCGGCCCCGCCGCACCGGCCCCGCCACCGCCCCCACCACGTGCCCCGCCACCGACCGACCGACCCGCCACCGACCCCGCCACCGGTCCCGCCGCCGCGCCCCCGCCACCGAAAGCTCTACCCTTGCCGGGTGGCACCAGCAGAAACGTCCAAGAAGAAGGCCAAGGCGAATCCCAAGGCCTCCCCCGCCCCCGTCGACCTCACGATGCCGACCCTGCGGCGCGAGATCCCGCGCGACGAGGTCCCGCTCGACTTCGCCCGCGCCTGGGTCGAGTTCGCCGACCCCGCCGACGAGGAGCAGGTCTTCCGCTGCGACCTCACCTGGCTGACCTCCCGCTGGTCCTGCGTCTTCGGCCAGGGCTGCCACGGCATCCGCGAGGGCCGCGGCGAGTCGGACGGCTGCTGCACGCTGGGCGCGCACTACTCGGACGAGGACGACGAGAAGCGCGTCCTGGGGCACGCGGCCCGGCTGACCCCCGAGCTGTGGCAGAACTTCGCCGAGGGCACCGACGCCAAGGGCCGGATCAGGTCCGACGGCGGCATCACCATGCTCGACGAGGACGGTGACCGCCAGACCCGCCGGGTCAACGGCGCCTGCATCTTCGTGAACAGCCCGGGCTTCGCCGGTGGCGCCGGCTGCGCCCTGCACGCGCTGGCGCTCAAGGAGGGCCGCGAGCCGCTGGAGACCAAGCCGGACGTCTGCTGGCAGCTGCCGATCCGCCGCACCTACGACTGGATCGACCGTCCCGACGACACCCGCTACCTCCAGGTCTCGATCGGCGAGTACGACCGCCGCGGCTGGGGCCCGGGCGGCCACGACCTGCACTGGTGGTGCACCGGCGCCCCGGCGGCCCACCAGGGCGCGGAGCCGGTGTACGTCAGCTACCGCCCCGAGCTCACCGAGCTGATGGGACGGAAGGCGTACGAGGTGCTGGCCCGGCTGTGCGAGGAGCGGATCGCCACCAAGGGCGACCGCAAGGTGGCCCCGCACCCGGCGGACCCGGTCAAGAAGTCCAAGAAGGACTGACCGGGGCCGCACGCGTCGACACCGGCCCGCTCACCTGCACCGGCCCACCCACCCGCACCGGCCCACCCACCCGCACAGGGCCACGAGCCCGCCCAGGTCCACGAGCCCGCACCGGCCTACTTGTCGATGTCCCCGACCACGAAGAACATCGACCCCAGGATCGCCACCATGTCCGCGACCAGCGTCCCCGGCAGCAACTCGGTCAGCGCCTGGATGTTGTTGAAGGACGCCGAGCGCAGCTTGAGCCGCCACGGCGTCTTGTCGCCGCGCGAGACCAGGTAGTAGCCGTTGATCCCGAGCGGGTTCTCGGTCCACGCGTAGGTGCTGCCCTCGGGTGCCTTGAGCACCTTGGGCAGCCGCTGGTTGACCGGGCCGGGCGGCAGCGCGGCGAGCTTGTCGAGGCAGGCGTCGGCGAGGTCCAGCGAGTTGAGGGTCTGCTCCAGCAGGCACTCGAAGCGGGCCAGGCAGTCGCCCTCCTCCCGGGTGACCACGGTGAGCACCTGCCGCAGTTCCTCGGAGCCGTACGCGAGGTACGGCTCGTCGCGGCGCAGGTCGAGGTCGAGGCCGCTGGCCCGGGCGATCGGGCCGCTGACGCCGTACGCCTCGGCCTGCGCCCGGGTGAGGACGCCGACGCCGGCGGTGCGGGCGCGGAAGATCTCGTTGCCGAGGACGAGGTCCTCGAAGACCGGCAGCTGCGAGCGCACGGTGGCGACGGCGGCGCGGACCCGGCCGAGCCAGCCGGCCGGCAGGTCCTCCTTGAGGCCGCCGACCCGGTTGAACATGTAGTGCATCCGGCCGCCGGATGCCTCCTCCAGCACGTGCTGGAGGTCCTCGCGGCCGTTGAAGGCGTGGAAGACCGGGGTGATCCCGCCCAGCTCCAGCGGGTACGAGCCGAGGAACATCAGGTGGTTGAGCACCCGGTTGAGCTCGGCGAGCAGGGTGCGGATCCACACCGCCCGCTCGGGGACCTCCATGCCGAGCATCCGTTCGACGGCCATGACGACGCCGAGCTCGTTGGAGAAGGCGGAGAGCCAGTCGTGCCGGTTGGCCAGCATGATGATCTGCCGGTAGTCGCGGGCCTCGAACAGCTTCTCGGCGCCCCGGTGCATGTAGCCGATCACCGGCTCGGCGCTCACGATGCGCTCACCGTCGAGCAGCATCCGCAGCCGCAGCACGCCGTGGGTGGCCGGGTGCTGCGGGCCGATGTTGAGCACCATGTCGGTGCTGCCCGCCGCGCCGGTGAAGTTCTCGGCTCCCGCCCCGATGCCGACCGTGGTCTCCCTCATGCCCCCAGAGTCTGCCATCCCGGCAGGGCCGCCAAGCTCGCAGGTTCCGACATCCGGACGGCCTGTACCAGCCACCCGAACCCGCCCAGCCCGCCCGGGTCGATCAGTTCGGCCCCCTCCCCGGCCCCGCTCAGCGCCCGCAGGTAGCCGGCCGGGTCGCTGGTGGCCAGCGCGAGCGCCGGGCGTTCGCCGCTCACGCCGAGCGCGCGCAGTGCCTCGCGCTGGGTTGTCCACAGGCTGTGGAGGGCGGGCGCGGCGACGGAGTCCAGTGCGACGTGCGCGGTGACGTCGCAGGAGCCGTCCGGCACCGGGGCCACCTCCCGGCCGTCCCGGAAGCCGGCGAACGTGCCGAACGGCGGCCGCCTCCCGGCGGTGTGCCCGTAGTCGACGGCGACGGCCAGGCCCCGCTCCAGCCCGGCCACGGCCCGCGCCCAGGCGGCGTCCCGGGGGCCGCCGAACTCCACCGCCCCGCCGGGCTCCGCGACCGGCCACCAGCGGGCGGCCCAGGCCGCGTCGGCCTCCGACACCGGCTCGCCGAGCCGCTGCTCGCCCGTCGCGGTGTCCACCTCCACGTAGCGCAGCACCCCGTCCTCGTCGACCTCGCCGGCGTCCAGCGGGACGTTGTCCAGCCACTCGTTGGCGAACAGCAGCCCGGTCACCCCGCGCGGCGGTTCGTCCGTCCACAGGGCTGTGGACGGCAGGCCGGCCGGGCGCCCGGCGATCTCCACGCCGTACGGGCGCAGCCGCGCCAGCACCTCGGCGGGCAGCTCGGCCAGGACGCCGGTGAGCAGTTCGCCCCGCCCGGCCCCCACGTCGACCAGGGCCAGCTCCTCCGGACGACCGAGGGCCGCGTCAACCTCCAGCAGCAGCCGGGCCACCGCACGGGCGAACCTCGGGGAGGCGTGCACGGAGGTGCGGAAGTGCCCGGCGGGGCCCTCCGGCCTGCGGTAGAAGCCCCGCCCGGGCTCGTACAGGGCCTGTTCCATCGCGGGCGCCCACCGCATCCAAGTCATGGGGCGGGACGCTACCCGGCCGCGTCGTGGCCCACCCAATCGGATCAGGTGCTTCTCCGACCTACGGAGTAGGGCGGATCGCCCTACCGGCGGACCTGGGCACACGGAGCGACTGCCTACGCTGGACACGTGCATCGACTCAACGCCTGGCTCCGCCGTCACCCCATGGTGGTCGACGCCGCCTGGGCGTCGATCGTGCTGTTCTTCGGCCTGCTGCCGAACGACGCCTCCCTCGACGAGGGCTGGCTCTTCGACGCCTCGATCCTGATCGCGGTGCTGCTGCCGCTGCTGATGGTCTTCCGGCGGCGCCACCCCGACCTCACGGTGGCCGCCGCGGCCGGCATCGGCGTCGGCCAGGTGGTCGCGGGCGTGTCGCCGGGCGGCTCCTCGATCGCCTACCTGGTCTTCGCCTACACCGGCGCCGCCTTCGGCCAGAAGTGGACCTCCCGGCTGGCCCTGGCGGCCGGCCTCTCCGCCGGGCCGCTGGTGTTCTGGCAGATGAAGCCGGTGAAGACGGTCTTCGACCAGGCGGGCGACCCGCACACCCGCCCGTACACCTTCGGCGAGGCGGCGCTGATCACGCTGCTGATGAGCACGCCGTTCATCCTCTGCTGGGCCTGGGGCCGACTGACCAGGGTGCGCCGCGCCTACCTGACCGAGCTGGAGGACCGCGCCGCCCGGCTGGAGCGCGAGCGGGACGCCCAGTCCAAGGTGGCGGTCGCCGCCGAGCGGGCCCGGATCGCCCGCGAGCTCCACGACGTGGTCGCGCACAACGTCTCGGTGATGATCGTCCAGGCCGACGGCGCCGCGTACGTCCTGGACAACTCCCCGCAGCAGGCGAAGGAGGCGCTCGGCACGATCGCCTCCACCGGCCGCCAGGCCCTGGTCGAGATGCGCCGCCTGCTGGGCGTGCTGCGCACCTCCGACACCAGGGCCGAGGAGTACGTGCCGCAGCCGGGCGTCGAGGAGCTGCCGGAGCTGCTGGAGCAGGTCCGCACCGCCGGGCTCGACGTGGACTACGCCACCTCCGGGCAGCCGCGCGAGCTGCCGCGCGGCGTCGAGCTGACCGTCTACCGGATCGTCCAGGAGGCGCTCACCAACGTCCGCAAGCACGGCGGCCCCGACGTGCACGCCCGGGTCGCGGTCGACTTCGGCGAGCGCGAGCTGGCCGTCCTGGTGGAGGACGACGGACGGGGCAGCACCGACGAGCAGCTGACCGCGGGCGGCGCGGACGGCCTCGGCCACGGCCTGATCGGCATGCGCGAGCGCGTCGGCATGGTCAGCGGCCGGCTCGACGTGGGCCCCCGCCCCGGCGGCGGTTTCCGGATCCGCGCCGTCCTGCCGCTCAAGGCGGCCCACTAGCCCCGTCCGCCGTCCCCCCCTCCAAGGAGTCCCACCTTGACCATCCGCGTGATGCTCGTCGACGACCAGGAACTGCTGCGCACCGGCTTCCGGATGATCCTCCAGTCGCAGGGCGACATCGAGATCGCCGCCGAGGCGGGCGACGGCGCGCAGGCCCTCGAGCTGCTGCGGCGCACCGAGGTGGACGTCATCCTGATGGACGTCCGCATGCCGCGGCTGGACGGCGTGCAGGCGACCCGCCGGATCTGTCTGGCCGAGGACGGCAGCCCGCTGCCGAACGCCCCGCACGTGCTCATCCTGACCACCTTCGACCTGGACGAGTACGCCTTCGCCGCGCTCAAGGCCGGTGCCAGCGGCTTCCTGCTCAAGGACGTCCCGCCGACCGAGCTGGTGGCCGCGATCCGCGCGGTGCACGGCGGGGACGCGGTGGTCGCGCCGACCACCACCCGCCGGATGCTCGACCGCTTCGCCGAGGTGCTGCCCACCCCGCAGAGCGCGCCCGGCTCGGACGTCCTCGGCCCGCTGACCGAGCGCGAGCGGGAGGTGTTCCTGCTCGTCGCCCAGGGGCTGTCGAACGGCGAGATCGCGGCCCGGCTGGTGCTCTCCGAGGCGACCGTGAAGACCCACGTCGGCCGGATCCTGGCCAAGCTGGGCCTGCGCGACCGGGTCCAGGCCGTGGTGCTGGCGTACGAGGCCGGGCTGATCCGGGCCGGGGCCACGGACTGACGGACCGGGGGGCCGGCCGGCGGAGATCCGCCGGGCAGGCGGGGGCGGCGCCCGTACACTGGGGCGGTACGTCCGGTACCCGTCGAGGACTGGAACGGTCATTCAGGACAAGGGTGGACATGGGTTCGTCCGACTTCAGCGAGTTCGCCCCGCTCGGCGACCGGGCCTTCGGTGATCCCGGTGACCCCGGCAACCGTCCGGCCCGGCTGGCCGTCGGCGTGGTCGGCACCGGCCGGGTCGGTCCCGCGCTGGGCGCGGCGCTGCAGCTCGCCGGACACACCGTGGTCGCCGCCTCCGGGGTGTCCGCCACCTCCCGCCGCCGCGCCGAGGCGCTGCTGCCGGGCGTGCGGATCGTCACCCCGCCGCAGGTGCTGGCCGCCGCCGACCTGGTGCTGCTGACCGTCCCGGACGACGCGCTGGCCGACCTGGTGACCGGGCTGGCCGCCACCGGCGCGATCCGCCCCGGCCAGCTGGTCGTGCACACCTCCGGCGCGCACGGCGTCGCCGTCCTGGAGCCCGCCACCCGGGCCGGGGCGCTGCCGCTGGCCCTGCATCCGGCGATGACCTTCACCGGCACCTCGGTGGACCTGGCCCGGCTGGCCGGCTGCCCGTTCGGCGTGACCGCCCCCGAGGAGCTGCGGCCGGTCGCCGAGGCGCTGGTGGTGGAGATGGGCGGCGAGCCCGAGTGGGTGCCCGAGGAGGTCCGCCCGCTCTACCACACCGCCCTCGCCCACGGCTCGAACCACCTGGTCACCCTGGTCGCGCAGGCGATGGACCTGCTGCGCGCGGCCGGCGTCGCCGAGCCCGGCCGGATGCTCGGCCCACTGCTGGGCGCCGCCCTGGACAACAGCCTGCGCTCCGGCGACGCGGCCCTCACCGGCCCGGTCGCCCGGGGCGACGCGGGCACCGTGCGGCGCCACCTGGCGCAGCTCAGTACGGTGTCCCCGGACATCCCGGCGGCCTACCGGGCGATGGCCCGCGCCACCGCGCAGCGGGCGCTCGCCAACGGGACGATCGACGAAACGTCGGCGGCGGCGCTGCTGGACGTACTGAACGAGGAGAAGCGCTAGATGGCACGCGGTAAGCAGTCGAACAAGCCCCAGCGGACGCCGAAGGTCCACCGGGCCGTCATCACCCGCACCGTGGACGAATTCGAGGCCGCGTTCTGGCCGGACGAGCAGCCGGTGGACAACGCCGTCGTGATGACCATGGGCGCGCTGCACGAGGGCCACGCCGCGCTGATCAGGGCCGCCCGCAAGCAGGTCGGCCGGGAGGGCCGGGTCGCGGTGACGGTCTTCGTCAACCCGCTCCAGTTCGGCGCCGGCGAGGACCTGGAGCGCTACCCGCGCACCCTCGACGAGGACGTGCGGCTGGCCGAGGAGAACGGCGCCGACGTGGTCTTCGCGCCGTCCGTCGAGGAGGTCTACCCGAACGGCGAGCCGCAGGTGCGCCTGGTGGCCGGCCCGATGGGCGAGCGCTACGAGGGCGCCACCCGGCCCGGCCACTTCGACGGCGTGCTGACCGTGGTCGCCAAGCTGCTGCACATCACCGACCCGGACTTCGCCTTCTTCGGCGAGAAGGACGCCCAGCAGCTGGCGATCATCCAGCGGATGGTCGCCGACCTGGACTTCGACGTCGAGATCGTCGGCGTGCCGACCGTCCGCGAGGAGGACGGCCTGGCGCTGTCCTCGCGCAACCGCTACCTCTCGGCGCAGGAGCGCGCGCAGGCGCTCGCCCTGTCCGAGGCCCTGTTCGCCGGCCGGGACGCCGCCGCGCAGGGCCCGAAGGCCGTCCGCGAGGCCGCCTCGGCCGCCCTGGACGGTGCCGAGGGCGTCACCCTGGACTACCTCGCCCTGATCGACCCGCACGACTTCTCGGAGGCGGCGGACGACTTCCAGGGCGAGGCGGTGCTGGCCGTCGCCGCGAAGGTGGGCCCGACCCGTCTGATCGACAACGTCCGCATCATCGTTCGCTAGTCCGCCAGTCCGCTCCACCGTCCGCCGGGCCACCGGCGGCACCCCTCTTCCGGCATGCACTCACAGGAGGCGTGACCCGCAATGCTCCGCACCATGCTCAAGTCCAAGATCCACCGGGCCACCGTGACCCAGGCCGACCTGCACTACGTGGGATCCGTCACGGTGGACGAGGACCTGCTCGACGCCGCCGACCTGCTCCCCGGCGAGCTGGTCCACATCGTCGACATCAACAACGGTGCCCGGCTGGAGACCTACACCATCGCCGGCCCGCGCGGTTCCGGCGTGATCGGCATCAACGGCGCCGCCGCCCGCCTGGTCCACCCCGGCGACCTGGTCATACTCATCGCCTACGGGCAGATGGACACGGCCGAGGCCAAGGGCTACGAGCCGAAGATCGTCTTCGTGGACGAGCGGAACCGGATCACCGGCCTGGGCGGGGACCCGGCCGAGGCCCAGGAGGGCACCGGACTGCTCCGCGGGGACAAGGCGTACGGTGACGGCAACGGCGCGGCCGACGCCGCCTCGCGCTGAAGGAGCCACCCACGATGTCCACGCACCGCCTCACCGCCCCGGCCCCCGGCTGGACCGCCACCACCG
Organism: Kitasatospora sp. NPDC005856; assembly: GCF_040629945.1. NCBI lineage: Bacteria > Bacillati > Actinomycetota > Actinomycetes > Kitasatosporales > Streptomycetaceae > Kitasatospora > Kitasatospora sp. NPDC005856. The sequence continues at coordinate 26,915 of NZ_JBEXWT010000066.1, forward strand.
ACGTGGTCGTGGTCGGCTCCGGCGTGGCCGGCCTCACCGTCGCGCTCAACGCCCGCAAGGCCGGCCTGCGGGTCATGGTGGTCACCAAGGCGATGCTGGACGACGGCTCCACCCGCTGGGCCCAGGGCGGCATCGCCGCCGCCCTGGGTGAGGGGGACACCCCCGAACAGCACCTGGACGACACCCTGGTGGCCGGCGCCGGGCTCTGCGACGAGGAGGCCGTGCGCACCCTGGTCACCGAGGGCCCGGACGCCGTGCGCCGGCTGATCGCCACCGGCGCCGCCTTCGACCGCGGCGAGGACGGCCACGTCCTGCTGACCCGCGAGGGCGGCCACCACCGGAACCGGATCGCACACGCCGGCGGGGACGCCACCGGCGCCGAGATATCGCGCGCCCTGGTCGCCGCCGTCCGCACCACAGCGACACGAGCGGCCCTGGCCGCGGGGGAGATCGAGCTGATCGAGCACGCGCTCGTGCTCGACCTGCTGACCGACGCCGAGGGCCACGCCGCCGGGCTCACCCTGCACGTGATGGGCGAGGGCGCGCGCGACGGCGTCGGAGCCGTCCGGGCCCGCGCGGTGGTGCTCGCCACCGGCGGCATGGGCCAGGTCTTCTCGGCCACCACCAATCCGGCGGTCTCCACCGGCGACGGCGTGGCGCTCGCGCTGCGGGCCGGCGCCGCCGTCACCGACCTGGAGTTCGTCCAGTTCCACCCGACCGTGCTCTGGCTCGGCCCGGAGGCCGAGGGCCAGCAGCCGCTGGTCTCCGAGGCCGTGCGCGGCGAGGGCGCCCACCTGGTGGACGCGGACGGCGTCCGGTTCATGGTCGGGCAGCACGAGCTGGCCGAACTGGCCCCGCGCGACATCGTCGCCAAGGCGATCACCCGGCGCATGCAGGAGCAGGGCGCCGAGCACATGCTCCTGGACGGGCGGCACTTCGGCGCCGAGATGTGGGAGCGGCGCTTCCCGACCATCCTCGCCTCCTGCCGCGCGCACGGCATCGACCCGGTCACCGAGCCGATCCCGGTCGCCCCGGCCGCCCACTACGCCTCCGGCGGCGTGCGCACCGACCCGCACGGCCGCACCAGCGTCCCCGGCCTGTACGCCTGCGGCGAGGTCGCCTGCACCGGCGTGCACGGCGCCAACCGGCTGGCCTCCAACTCGCTGCTGGAGGGCCTGGTCTTCGCCGAGCGGATCGCCGAGGACCTCGCCGAGCGGCACCGGGCCGGCGAACTGCCCGAGCGCACGGTGGACGTCGAGGCCGCCCGGTCCGCGCCCGCGGTCCCGCTGCCCGCCTCCGAGGCGCGCGCCGAGATCCAGCGGCTGATGTCGCGCGGCGCGGGCGTGCTGCGCTCGGCCGCCTCGATGGCCGGCACCGCGGCCGGACTCGCCCTGATCTCCGAGTCGGCGTACGCGCACGTCGCCGAGGAGAAGCCGGCCGACCCCCGGGTGGAGACCTGGGAGGCCGCCAACCTGCTGCTGGTCGCCACCGCCCTGGTCGCGGCCGCCGCGCAGCGCGCGGAGACCCGCGGCTGCCACTGGCGCGAGGACTTCCCCGAGCGCGACGACGCCCACTGGCGGCGCCACCTGATCACCACCCTCGCCGCCACCGGCGGCCCGGTCAGCACCCCTGAGGAGCAGTAGAACCATGACCCACTCCCACGAGGAACTCCCGATGGCCGGCGGCTGCGGCGACGGCTGCGCCTGCGGGGACGGCGAGGGCTACGAGACCGGCCTGGACCCGCAGCTGGCCGAGCTGCTGGAGCAGGCCGGGCTGGACCCGGTCGAGGTCGAGGACATCGCCACCCTGGCGCTGGCCGAGGACCTGGCCGGCGGGGAGGACGTCACCTCGGTGGCGACCGTGCCCGCCGAGTCCGTCGCCACCGCCGACTTCACCGCCCGCCAGGCCGGCGTGGTGGCCGGCCTGCGGGTCGCCGAGGCGGTCGTCTCGCTGGTCTGCGAGGAGGAGTTCGAGGTCGAGCGGCACGTCGAGGACGGCGACCGGGTGGAGGCCGGCCAGGTGCTGCTCTCGGTGCGCTCGCGCACCCGCGACCTGCTGACCGCCGAGCGCAGCGCGCTCAACCTGCTCTGCCACCTGTCCGGCATCGCCACCGCGACCCGCGCCTGGGCGGACGCCCTGGAGGGCACCGGCGCGGTGGTCCGGGACACCCGCAAGACCACCCCGGGCCTGCGCGCGCTGGAGAAGTTCGCGGTGCGCTGCGGCGGCGGCGCCAACCACCGGATGGCGCTCTCGGACGCCGCGCTGGTGAAGGACAACCACGTGGTCGCGGCCGGCGGCGTGGCCGAGGCCTTCCGGGCCGTCCGGGCCGCGTACCCGGAGCTGCCGGTCGAGGTCGAGGTGGACACCCTGGAGCAGATCCCGCCGGTGCTGGAGGCCGGGGCGGACCTGATCCTGCTGGACAACTTCACCGTCGGGCAGCTGAAGGAGGCCGTCGCGCTGGTGGCCGGCCGGGCGAAGCTGGAGTCCTCCGGCGGACTGACCCTGGCCACCGCGCGCGAGGTCGCCGAGACTGGTGTCGACTACCTGGCCGTGGGCGCGCTCACCCACTCCTCGCCGATCCTGGACATCGGCCTGGACCTGCGCGCCTGACCGTCAGGTCGAGAACAGACCTGCCCCGACTCGCAGAAAGCGTCCCCGTGCTCCTCACCATCGACGTCGGCAACACCCAGACCACGCTCGGCCTGTTCGACGGCGAGGACGTGGTGGAACACTGGCGGATCTCCACGGATCCGCGCCGCACGGCCGATGAACTGGCGGTGCTGCTGCAAGGGTTGATGGGCAACCACACCGCGGTCCGGGAGGCCGCGGTGGAGGGCCTGGCGATCTGTTCGTCCGTCCCCGCCGTGCTCCACGAGCTCCGTGAGGTGACCCGCCGCTACTACGGCGACGTCCCCGCGGTGATCGTGGAGCCCGGCGTGAAGACCGGGGTGCACGTCCTGATGGACAACCCCAAGGAGGTCGGCGCGGACCGGATCGTCAACGCGCTGGCCGCCAACCACCTGTACGGCGGCCCGTGCATCGTGGTCGACTTCGGCACCGCGACCACCTTCGACGCCGTCAACGCGCGCGGCGACTACGTCGGCGGCGCGATCGCCCCCGGCATCGAGATCTCGGTCGAGGCGCTCGGCGTCCGCGGCGCCCAGCTGCGCAAGATCGAGCTGGCCCGCCCGCGCAACGTGATCGGCAAGAACACCGTCGAGGGCATGCAGTCCGGCATCCTCTACGGCTTCGCCGGCCAGGTCGACGGCCTGGTCGAGCGGATGGCCCGGGAACTCGCGAAGGACCCGGACGACGTCCAGGTGATCGCCACCGGCGGTCTCGCCTCCCTGGTCCTCGGCGAGGCCACCACCATCGACGTGCACGAGCCCTGGCTGACCCTGATCGGGCTGCGCCTGGTGTACGAGCGCAACCGACCCGCCGCGAGCTGAGCGGCGCTCAGCTGCCGGGGGTCGGGAAGCCCGGCAGGGTGGCCGGTCCGGACGACGGGGGCGTCAGGAGGCCCGGCAGGGCGGCCGCCGGACCGGTCGCCGCCCCCTCGGAGGCGGGCGGGGTGTCGATCGCCGCGGACTCCCCCGGCAGGGGCCGGGGAGGGGCCGGCCGCAGGGTCCCCTCGAGCGGCGCCGACGGCGGGAGGGTCGTCAGGCCCTCCGGCACCGGCGGCGGGACGGTGAGCCGGGTCCTTCCGGGCTCCGGCGTCGGCTTCCCCGCGTGCCGGTCCGGAATGGCCGCCATGACCTTGTTCCAGCGCGGGTCCTTCACCACCGCGGCGAGCTGGTCCGGCGTCAGCGGCGGGTCGGTGCGGGTGATCGGCGAGCCGTTCTCCAGCGGCTTGCGGTTCCACTCCTGGAGCATCATCCGGTAGCCGTTCCCGGACCGCACGGCGGACCAGGTCTTCGAGCCGGTCGGCTCGCCGCTGCGGGTGGCGGCCTGGTAGAGGCTCAGGTGGGAGCCGTCCGGGAGGTCGGACTCGGCGCAGGAGTCGCCGCCCGTCGGCACGGCCGGGCAGGACCGGTCCGCGGTGCTCGAGTCACGCATGATCCAGAACAGGTACTGCACCGCACCCTGGCCGTCGTCCAGCACCAGCCGCAGCTGCGGGGTGTCGCTCTCGGTGCCCCGGGCCTCGCCCACCGTCACCGCGCCCTGCGGCAGGAGTTCGGTGAGCATCTGCTGGAACTCCGGCCCGGTGACCGGGGCGGCGGGCGCGGTCGAGGCCCCGCCCGCCGCGCCGACCACCGCCGGGGAACCCTGCCCGGGCAGCAGGCCGCCGAGCGCGGCTCCGCCGACCCCGACCAGGGCCAGTGCGGCGGCGCCCGCCGCGGTGCCGACCCGCCGCCTGCGACGCAGCCGGCGGCCGTACGACCAGCCGGTGTCGACCAGCCGGCCGGCGTCGGCGTCATAGGCCCCGCCGGCGCGGCCGATGGCCTCGGCGAAGGCCTGCTCGAAGCGCTCGTCGGGTCCGTCGTGCTCTGCGGACATGCTGAACCAACCTCTCTACCACGTGGGTCGAAGTGACGTGTCGTGAAGCGCCGGCTCAGCGCCCGGCCAGCTCGTCGAGGCTGCCGCCGAGCAGGGCGCGGATCCGGCCGAGCGCGCGGAAGGACTGGGTCCGGACGGCGCCCGGGGTGAGCTGCAGGACCGCCGCGGTCTCCTCGACGCTGCGGTCCTCCCAGTAGCGCAGGACCAGCACCGCCCGGTCGCGCGGCGCGAGCCGGCCGAGCGCGTCCACCAGGGTCAGCCGCAGCTCCGGGTCGCCCTGCGGGGCCGCGCCGTCCGGCACCGCGTCGACCGGCCGCTCGCCGCTGGAGCGGCGGCCGCGGTGCGAGAGGAAGACCCGCACCAGCACGGTGTGGGCGTACCCCGCCGGGTTGTCGATCCGGCGCCTGCCCCCGAACCAGGAGGTGCGGTGCCACTGGGCGTAGATCCGCCCGAGCGCCTCCTGCACCAGGTCCTCGGCGAGGTGGGTGTCCCCGCCGGTGAGCAGGCAGGCCGACCGGTAGAGCGGTCTGGCCCGGGCGGCCGCGAAGGCCTGGAAGTCCTCGTCCCGCCGCCCCCGGCCGCCGGCCGCCTGTTCCTGATCGCCCGGTCGCATCCTGCCCGGCCCCCTCGCTCGTTCTCCCCTGACACCTGGATGACCAGATGGGCCCCGGGCGGCGTTACAGGTGGCGGCGAAAGGCTTTTTCACCGGGCCGGACGCGGGTGGTTCGGCGCGAGGTTACCGACAAATCGGATATTCCTCACGTACTGTCAGCCCATGCCTACGCCACACGGATCGCGCGGCGGCATGGCCTTCAGCGCCGACGAAGTCCGCGTGCTGCGCCGCGCCCTCGCCCAAGCCCTGCACCCCGCCGTCCCCGTCCACCTCCAGGGGCCCGACCGGCCGGCCCTCGCCGGGCCGGGCGCCGAACTCTGGGCCGAGGACGTCCAGGACGCCCTGCGCCTGACGGAGGCGATCGACGAGGCCGTCCAGGAGGGCGGCCGCCTGCGCGCCTTCCTGCTCGCCGACCTCGGGCGCTACCGCTCCGCCCTTCCCGGCAGCGCCCCCGGCTACCTGGAACGGCTGGAGGAGGCGGTGACCGACGGGTACCTGCCCGGGCCCGAGGACCTCACCGCGCTGCGCGGACTGACCCGCCAGCCCTGCGGCCAGGGCGAACGGGCCCGCCGCTCCCGGCTGGCCGGGCGCTGCCACGCGCTGGCCGAGGCCGCCGTGCGCGAGCGGCTCGCCCTCCACGCCGGGCAGCCCCGCCACCTGGTGGCCGTACCGAGCCCTGCCGCACCGCCGCACTGTCACCCCACCCCTGTAGGAGGACGGACCCCCATGAGCAGCACCGACTCCCGCCCGGAGCAGCCCGCCGCCGCGAAGACCCCGCCCCGTCCGCACCGGATGCCCACCCCCGCCGAGCTGTTCGGCCGCCGCCCCAAGCCCCCGACCCGCCCGGCCCCGCCCGCCGACCGGGCCCCCGAGGAGACCGAGGACGTCGAACTCGCCACCGGCACCGGCTGAGCCGACCCGTCCGCCGCCCCGGAGGGGAGACCGCCACCGCGGTCTCCCCTCCGTCCGTCCGCCGGTCCATGTGTCGACAATGCCGCGGTTCCGTCGGCCGCCGTCGATCACGTCTTCATAACCTTCACCCCGGTGACCAGGCCGTTCGATCCCGACCTGGGCGAATTGGTCGCTGATCAACCGGCTTGACGGCCGCTCAACAATCCCTAGGGTGCGGAGCCTCATCACTCCATTCGCGGGGGATTCACATGTCTTCGACTCGCACGCGCCGGTTCCTCGGCGCGGGCACGGCCACGGTCGTGGCCGCTCTGGCCGCCGGCACCGCGGCCGTCCCGGCGCACGCCGCCGGCACCCAGCTCAGGATCTTCCCGACCGGCACGGTCCAGATCTCGACCCAGCCGGCCCCCCAGCCCCAGTTCGGCGAGAACATCCACCTGCGGATCGGCCGGACCGGCACCGAGGTCGTGACCGGCGCCAAGCTCGCGTTCGACACCACCGGCATCGACGGGCTGGCCACGCTCGGCGTCCCGGGCTGCGCCACCGCGGGCAAGGTGATCACCTGCGACATCTGGCGCCTCGACCTCGAGAACATCAACATCACCAGCCACCCGTGGCTGAGTGCCGTCGCGGGCGTCCGCCCCGGCTCCACCGGGACCGTCCACGCCACCCTCAGCGCACCCGGCGCCGAGACCGCCGAGGCCGACATCCCGGTCGAGATCGGCGGGGCCGGGTTCCGCACCAAGGAGCCCTCCGAGCAGCGCGACGTCAAGGTCGGCAGCACGCTCCCGTCGACCCTCGCGTTCGCCAACCACGGCGAGTCCGCGGCCCGGCGGGCGGTCGTCGAGGTCTACCTGACCCCCGGCCTGGACGTGACCACCTGGCCCTCCAACTGCGAGTACGCGAAGGACGAGGGCGAGTGGGCGGGCCGCGGCTTCGGCTACCCGATGCCCACCGTGCACGGCATCTGCACCATCGACGGCGAGATCGCCCCCGGCCAGGCCGTCCAGCTGAACGGCCTCGACCTCACCGTGGGCACGGACGCCCGTTACGCCTTCGCCGGCTACGCCGTCTTCCCCGCCGAGGGAGCGAGCGGCAGCAGCGCCGCGGACCTGCGCCGGCGGCTGTCGTTCCAGCGCGGCACCGGTGCTCCCGCCACCCTGGTGAAGACCTCCGGCGAGGGGATCCCGGACGGCCTGGACACGAACGCCTACTCCACCGAGCAGGAGGTCCTCGCCGACAACGGCGCGGACTTCGCCGTGAACGGCTCCTGGGCACCGGACGCCTCCGGCACCTCCGGCACCTTCACCCTCGGCGCCGTCAGCAACGGCCCCGCCTCGATCATGGACCGCAGCGGCGGCGAGAGCGCACCCAACGTCACCGTGCAGTTCCCGGAGGGGGTCACCGTCACCGGGCTCCCTTCGACCTGCCACCCGAACGACTACGTCCTCGGCCAGAAGTCCGACAAGCCGCTCAACAAGTTCTCCTGCGACGGACTGGGCGGGTTCTTCATCCCGGCCGGCGCCACCAACTCCCACAAGCTGACCCTGTCGGTCCCCGAGGGCACCGGTGAGCCGACCGCGACGGTCTCGCTGCAGAACATGGCGAGCGAGTACGAGCCGGGCCACCCCAGCGCCGTCATGGGCTGGGACCGCAACCCCGCCAACGACCTGCTGAAGGTCGCCCTGCGGGCCACCCCGGCCACCCCGCCCCCCACCGGAACGCCCACCCCCGTGCCGACCACCGCCCCGACCGCCGCGCCCACCACCGACCCCTCCCCCGCACCGACCTCCGCGGTCGTCCCGGCCGGCCTCGGCGACAAGGACTCCCCGAGCCCCGCCCCGGAGACCGGTACCGGCACCGGCACCGGCACGGGCACGGGCACCGGCGGCCGTGGCTCCGGGACCGTCCGGGGCTCCGACGGCCCGCTGGCCGCCACCGGCAGCTCCGCCGCCCTGCCGCTGGCCGCGACGGGTGCCGCCGCCGTGCTGCTCGGCACCGCCGGTCTGGTCACCGCCCGCCGGCTCCGGGTCCGCCGCGACGGCTGACCCACCCGGGTCCGTTCCCGCGGGCGGCGCCGCCCCGGCGCCGCCCGCGGGAATCCCGGCGCGGAGCACCGTGTGTGGCTGGCTACCCTTGTGGGGTGAGCGATCAGAGCCTTGTTCCCGCGACCGACGACCTTCCCGAGCAGATGCGCGTGCGGCGCGAGAAGCTGGACCGGCTCCGGGCGGCCGGCGTCGACCCGTACCCGGTCGGATTCCCCCGCACCACCACCATCGCGGACCTGCGTGCCAAGCACCCGGACCTGGAGCCGGACACCGCGACCGGCGAGCGGGCCGGTGTCACCGGCCGCGTGATCCTCTCCCGCACCGGCGGCAAGCTCTGCTTCGCCACCCTGCGGGACGGCACCGGCGACCTCCAGGTGATGTTCTCCCTGGACAAGCTGGGCGCGGAGCGGCTGGCGGCCTGGAAGGCCGACATCGACCTCGGCGACCAGGTCGGCGTCGAGGGCGAGGTGATCACCTCCAAGCGCGGCGAGCTGTCCGTGATGGTGGACCGCTGGGAGCTCACCGCCAAGTGCCTGCGCCCGCTGCCGGACAAGCACAAGGGCCTGACCGACCCGGAGGCCCGGGTCCGCCAGCGCTACGTGGACCTGATCGTCAACCCCGAGGCCCGCGAGATCCTGCACCTGCGCAGCAAGGTCGTCCGCTCGATCCGCCGCACCTACGAGGACCGCGGCTACATCGAGGTCGAGACCCCGATGCTCCAGCCGGTGCACGGCGGCGCCAACGCGCGTCCGTTCAAGACGCACATCAACGCGTACGACATCGACCTGTACATGCGCATCGCCCCCGAGCTGTACCTCAAGCGGCTGGTGGTCGGCGGCGCCGAGAAGGTCTTCGAGATCAACCGCAACTTCCGCAACGAGGGCGCGGACTCCACCCACAACCCGGAGTTCACCTCGCTGGAGTCGTACGAGGCGTACGGCGACTACGACACCCAGGCCGAGCTGATCCGCGAGACGATCGTCAACGCGGCCCGGGACGCGCTGGGCACCACGGTGATCAAGGGCGTGGACGCGCACGGCGTCGAGCACGAGATCGACCTGGCCGAGCCGTGGGAGGAGGTCTCGGTCTACCCGGGCATCTCCGCCCGCCTGGGCGCGGAGGTCACCCCGCAGACCGGCGTCGAGGAGCTGCGCAAGCTGGCCGCCGAGCACGGGATCCCGTTCGAGAAGGAGTGGGGCCACGGCCAGATCGTGCTGGAGATGGTCGAGCGCCTGCTGGAGGAGAACGCCGTCCGGCCGACCTTCATCAAGGACTACCCGACCGAGGTCTCCCCGCTGACCCGCCAGCACCGCTCGCAGCCCGGTGTGGCCGAGAAGTGGGACCTGGTGATCTTCGGGACCGAGATCGGCACCGCCTACTCCGAGCTGGTCGACCCGGTCGAGCAGCGCGCCCGCCTCACCGCCCAGTCGCTGCTGGCGGCCGGCGGCGACGTCGAGGCGATGCAGGTGGACGAGGACTTCCTGCGCGCCCTGGAGTACGCGATGCCCCCGACCGGTGGCCTCGGCCTCGGCGTGGACCGCCTGATCATGCTGCTGACCGGCAAGAACATCCGGGAGACGGTGCTCTTCCCGCTGGTGAAGCCGGAGCCGAAGGCTTCCGCCGCGACGGCGGAGAAGACCGAGGAGGAGTGACCTGATGGACTACGTCAGCGCGATCGTGCCGCCGCTGGTCATGGCGATCGGCTTCGGATTCCTGGTGCGGGCCATCGTCCGCAGCCAGGGCGGGGCCCAGCGGGCCAAGGAAGACGTCGACTGATCCCTCGCGGGGCCCCACCGGGCCCCGCGCGGTCCACGAGGACCGACGGGCGGAACCCGCGACCGACGCCGTCAGCCGCCCCGAACGACCACGCGCCGCCATTCCCGATTCCCGGGGGTGGCGGCGCGCCGGTTTGGCGCACTTCACAAGATTTGCCCCATTCACTCCCTATCCTGGCCGCACTATGGTCCGGCAACTCGGCGAACTTGAGAACGCCATCATGACCCGGGTGTGGCAGTGGAACCGACCGGTCACGGTTCGCGAGGTTCTCCTGGATCTGCGGTCGGAACGCGAAATCGCGTACACCACGGTGATGACCGTCCTGGACAAGCTCCACAGAAAGGGCTGGCTGCGCCGGGAGCGGGTCGGCCGGGCCTATCGATATGAACCGGTCTCCTCGCGCGAGGCGTACACGGCGGCTCTGATGAACGACGCCTGGGCCACCAGTGACAATCCGGCGGCGGCCCTGGTGCACTTCTTCGGCCTGATGTCCCCCGAGCAACGCGAAGCGCTCCGGGACGCCTTGCGGGTGGCCGCTCTGTTCCCGTCCGATCCGACCGGGCCTGATTCCCCGGACGACGGACCGGATACCGGCGCGACGGAACCGGGAGCGGCGCGATAACGTCCCGGACCATGGAGGTCACCATCCGCCGGGCGCGGACCACGGACGTTCGGGCAGTGCGCGGGCTCATCGACACCTACTCGCGCGACGGCATTCTGCTGGACAAGCCCACAGTCACACTGTTCGAATCCGTGCAGGAGTTCTGGGTCGCGGAACGCGACGACAACGGCGCGGTGGTGGCCTGCGGCGCACTGCACGTGATGTGGGAGGACCTCGCCGAGGTCCGCACCCTCGCGGTGGATCCGGTCGTCCGGGGCACCGGGATCGGACACCTGCTGCTGGAGAAGCTGGTGCAGACGGCACGCTGGCTGGGCGTCCGTCGGATTTTCTGCTTGACGTTCGAGGTCGCGTTCTTCGCGAAACACGGTTTCGTCGAGATCGGTGAGCTCCAGGAAACCGATGATGGTACGACAGACCCGGCGGCGATCGCTACGGACGTCTATGAAGAACTTCTCCGCTCGTACGATGAAGGCGTCGCCGAGTTCCTCGACCTGGAGCGGGTGAAGCCCAACACACTGGGCAACTCGCGCATGCTGCTGCACCTCTGAGCCGCTCCACCCGGGTCAAGGGTTTGTGTTTTCCGGAGAAAGGCGCTTTCCTTTCCTTAGGCAATGGGTCGTTTAGCGGAAAGGGAAGCCCGTGGCACAGAGGGTGCAGGTCATTCTTGAAGACGATCTCGACGGCGGTTCGGCGGACGAGACGGTGACGTTCGCCCTCGACGGCGTTGCCTACGAGATCGACCTGAAGAGCGCCAACGCGGACAAGCTGCGCGGTCTGCTGGCGCCGTACGTGGAGAAGGGCCGCAAGCAGAGCGGCCGGCTCGCCGGCGCCCGTCGCCCGGGCCGCGGCGGTGCGGCGCGCCCGTCCGGCGGCGGCGCCCCGGACACCGCCAAGATCCGCGCGTGGGCCAAGGAGCAGGGCCTGGAGGTCAACGACCGCGGCCGCGTTCCGAGCAACGTGCGCGAGGCCTACGAGAAGGCCAACGCGGCCTGATCCCGGCACCGCGGACCCGCCGGAGCGGGTGCGGGGCCCCGGCGGCCGAGGACGGCGCCGCCATCACACGCACGGGGCGCGGAGGGGACTCCTCCGCGCCCCGCGGCGCGTGCCCGCCGGGCCGCGCCACCAGCGGCTCCGGGGGCGTGCGGGGCACGGACTCGGGCGGCGGAACAATCACCGGCCGTGCAACGCTGTAGGAGCGAAGCGGTAACGCGGACACCGGGACGGCGCACCCGGCCCCGGCCGCCGTTGAACCGCCGTCACCACGGCCCGACTTCTCGCCAGGCGAACACCGCCACCGCGGAAACTGCGCGAGAACCGCCCCGATACCGGGTATGAATGCAGGTGGACGGGTTCTTCGGCCCATCCAGGGGCAGTATGTGCGACCGGCCGGACGGTTCCGGCCGCGCCCCGGCGGCACGTGTTCGCCGATGGCGTAGCGGAATCCGGTGCATCCGGCCCGCCTGCGGGAACACCGTTTCCCAGCATCAGGTTGGGATTGGTGTCGGCTGGTCGCGCAGCATCTCGCTCCTCTACCGGGGAGTGAATCCGTGGGCCGCGCCGCTGAGCGGGACTAGCATGCGGAAGGACAGGGCGGGGACGGACCCCGAACTGCCCGACCGCTCTGAGGAGCGATAAACGATGTTCGAGAGGTTCACCGACCGCGCGCGGCGGGTTGTCGTCCTGGCTCAGGAAGAAGCCCGGATGCTCAACCACAACTACATCGGCACCGAGCACATCCTCCTGGGTCTGATCCACGAGGGCGAGGGCGTCGCCGCCAAGGCCCTGGAGAGCCTCGGGATTTCTCTTGAGGCCGTTCGCCAGCAGGTCGAGGAGATCATCGGCCAGGGCCAGCAGGCCCCGTCCGGCCACATTCCCTTCACCCCCCGGGCGAAGAAGGTCCTGGAGCTGTCGCTCCGCGAGGCCCTCCAGCTCGGCCACAACTACATCGGCACCGAGCACATCCTGCTCGGCCTGATCCGCGAGGGCGAGGGCGTCGCCGCCCAGGTCCTGGTGAAGCTGGGCGCCGACCTCAACCGGGTGCGCCAGCAGGTCATCCAGCTGCTCTCCGGCTACCAGACCGGCGGCGGCAAGGAGTCGGCCACGGCCGGCGGGCCCGCCGAGGGCACCCCGTCGACCTCGCTGGTCCTGGACCAGTTCGGCCGCAACCTCACCCAGGCCGCCCGCGAGGCCAAGCTCGACCCGGTCATCGGGCGCGAGAAGGAGATCGAGCGGGTCATGCAGGTGCTGTCCCGCCGCACCAAGAACAACCCGGTGCTGATCGGTGAGCCCGGCGTCGGCAAGACCGCCGTGGTCGAGGGCCTGGCCCAGGCGATCGTCAAGGGCGAGGTCCCCGAGACGCTCAAGGACAAGCAGCTCTACACGCTGGACCTGGGCGCCCTGGTGGCCGGCTCGCGCTACCGCGGTGACTTCGAGGAGCGCCTGAAGAAGGTGCTCAAGGAGATCCGCACCCGCGGCGACATCATCCTGTTCATCGACGAGCTGCACACCCTGGTCGGCGCGGGCGCCGCCGAGGGCGCCATCGACGCCGCCAGCATCCTCAAGCCGATGCTGGCCCGCGGCGAGCTGCAGACCATCGGTGCCACCACCCTGGACGAGTACCGCAAGCACCTGGAGAAGGACGCCGCGCTGGAGCGCCGCTTCCAGCCGATCCAGGTCGCCGAGCCGTCGCTGCCCCACACCATCGAGATCCTCAAGGGTCTGCGCGACCGCTACGAGGCCCACCACCGGGTCTCGATCACGGACTCCGCCCTGGTCGCCGCCGCCACCCTGGCCGACCGGTACATCTCGGACCGCTTCCTGCCGGACAAGGCGATCGACCTGATCGACGAGGCCGGCTCCCGGATGCGCATCCGCCGGATGACCGCGCCGCCGGACCTGCGCGAGTTCGACGAGAAGATCGCCGACGTGCGCCGCGAGAAGGAGAGCGCGATCGACGCGCAGGACTTCGAGAAGGCCGCGTCCCTGCGCGACGACGAGAAGCAGCTCCTGCAGGCCAAGGCCAAGCGCGAGAAGGAGTGGAAGGCCGGCGACATGGACGTCGTCGCGGAGGTCAACGAGGAGCTCATCGCCGAGGTCCTGGCCACCGCCACCGGCATCCCGGTCTTCAAGCTGACCGAGGAGGAGACGTCCCGCCTGCTGCGCATGGAGGACGAGCTGCACAAGCGCGTCATCGGCCAGAAGGACGCCATCAAGGCGCTCTCCCAGGCCATCCGGCGCACCCGTGCGGGCCTCAAGGACCCGAAGCGCCCCGGCGGTTCGTTCATCTTCGCCGGCCCGTCCGGTGTCGGTAAGACCGAGCTGTCCAAGACGCTGGCGGAGTTCCTGTTCGGCGACGAGGACGCGCTGATCGCGCTCGACATGTCCGAGTTCTCCGAGAAGCACACCGTCTCCCGGCTGTTCGGCTCCCCGCCCGGCTACGTGGGCTACGAGGAGGGCGGCCAGCTGACGGAGAAGGTCCGCCGCAAGCCGTTCTCGGTCGTCCTCTTCGACGAGGTCGAGAAGGCCCACCCGGACATCTTCAACTCGCTGCTGCAGATCCTGGAGGACGGTCGCCTGACCGACTCCCAGGGCCGCGTGGTCGACTTCAAGAACACCGTCATCATCATGACGACCAACCTCGGCACCCGGGACATCTCGAAGGGCTTCAACCTCGGCTTCGCGGCCGCGGGCGACACCCAGACCGGGTACGAGCGGATGAAGGCGAAGGTCGGCGAGGAGCTCAAGCAGCACTTCCGCCCCGAGTTCCTGAACCGTGTCGACGACATCGTGGTGTTCCACCAGCTGTCCGAGGACGACATCATCCAGATCGTCGACCTCATGATCGCCAAGGTGGACGAGCGGCTCAAGGACAAGGACATGGGCCTGGAGCTCAGCGTCGAGGCCAAGAAGCTGCTGGCCAAGCGCGGCTACGACCCGATCCTGGGTGCCCGGCCGCTGCGCCGCACCATCCAGCGCGAGATCGAGGACCACCTCTCCGAGAAGATCCTCTTCGGTGAGCTGCGGGCCGGCCACATCGTCGTCGTCGACGTCGAGGGCGAGGGCAAGGAGGCCAAGTTCACCTTCCGCGGCGAGGAGAAGTCGGCCGTCGCGGACACCCCTGCCGCGGTCGCCTCGTCCGGTCCCGACCTGACGAAGTAACCCAACTTTTAACAGACAACTTCACAGCCACCGAGCCCCCGGCGTTCACGCCGGGGGCTCGGTGCGTTCCGCTCCCGCAACGGCCGGCGGCGGCGCGGGCCGGAAGGCTGGCTTCCGCGCTGGCTGGTGCGGGTGCGTTCGGTTTCTCACTGACCTTTCACGAACATACGGTTGACATGTGGTCAGGTGATGGGAAGTCGCGGAGCATAGCGCCGTGACCATGTCATGGTCAAGGTCTATCTTTTCCGTGCACGCTTGGATCAAATGACGTCCACCTGTCTTTCATTTTGGTTTGCCGGGCTTTGGCCAGAAGCTGGCCCCGGTCGGGGAGGACGTCACAACGTTGAAGAACACCAGGAGAACCGCTGCAGCCGCCACTGCCGCAGCGGTCATAGTCGCGCTCGGCGCGGGCCTCTTCCCGGGCACCGCCGTCGCCGCCGGCTCGGCCCCGGTCCCGAAGGACCCGGCCGACGCCGTCCAGAACACCGAGCACAACATTCCGGGCCCGCTGACCGCGAAGGTGGAGGCGGAGCAGAAGGCCGCCACCGAGAAGCTGCTCAACGGCACCGCCCAGGTCGAGCAGCACAACGGCAGCACCAGCGTGAAGCTCGGCAAGGACAAGTACGTGGAGCTCGCCCGCGAGCGCACGGACAAGATCTTCACCATCCTGGTCGACTTCGGTGACCAGGTGGACAACACCACCAAGACGGCCGACGGCAAGGTCAAGTACGGCGGTGAGGCCGGCCCGAAGCACAACGAGATCGAGGCGCCGAACCGCGCCACCGACAACTCGACCGCCTGGCAGGCCGACTACAACCAGCAGCACTTCCAGGACCTCTACTTCAGCAAGGACAAGCCCTCGCTGAAGACCTACTACGAGAAGCAGTCCTCGGGCCGCTACTCGGTCGACGGCGTGGTTTCGGACTGGGTCCGCGTCCCGTGGAACGAGGCCCGGTACGGCTCCGACTACTGCGGCTCCAACGTCTGCGCCAGCGCCCAGGACCTGATCCGCGACGCCGTGGACATCTGGTACAAGGACCAGCTGGCCAAGGGTCAGACCGAGGCCCAGATCAAGGCGACCCTGGCCCAGTACGACCAGTGGGACCGCTACGGTTCGCACCACGACGGGAACTTCAACCAGCCCGACGGGTACCTCGACCACTTCCAGATCGTGCACGCCGGCGAGGACAAGTCGGCCGGTGGCGGCAAGCAGGGCACCAAGGCCCTGTGGGCGCACCGCTCGTACGTCTACGGCAACCTGCAGGGCACGGCCGGCCCCGAGGGCAACAAGCTCGGTGGCGTCCAGGTCGGCAGCAGCGGCATCTGGGTCGGCGACTACACGATGCAGCCGGAGAACGGCGGCCTCGGCGTCTTCGCCCACGAGTACGGCCACGACCTCGGTCTGCCGGACCTCTACGACACCGCCGGCAAGGGCATCGACAACTCGGTCGGCTTCTGGTCGCTGATGTCCTCCGGTTCCTGGCTCGGCGAGGGCAAGGACTCGATCGGCGACATGCCGAACGACCTCGACGCCTGGAGCAAGTACTACCTCGGCTGGCTGAAGGTGGACCGTGCCAAGGCCGGCACCGAGTCGACCCACCACATCGGCCCGGCGGAGTACAACAGCAAGCTGCCGCAGGCCCTGATCGTCGACCTGCCGAAGAAGAGCATCACCACCGAGATCAACAAGCCGTTCGGCGGCGCCGGTGAGTGGTGGAGCGGCAGCGCCGACAACCTGAACGTCACGCTCACCCGCGACGTCGACCTGACCGGCAAGACCAAGGCCAGCATCAACGCCAAGGCCTGGTACGAGCTGGAGCAGGACTTCGACTACGCGTTCGGCGAGGTCTCCACCGACGGCGGCAAGACCTGGACCGTCATCGACGGCACCTGGAACGGCACCACGCTGCCGCGCGAGAACGGCCGTCCGGCCCTCAGCGGCCAGGTGGCCGCCTGGGGCGACCTGTCGTTCAACCTGGACGCCTACGCGGGCCAGAAGGTCAAGTTCCGCTACCACCAGACCACCGACGGCGGCCTGCACTTCCGCGGCCTGACGCTGGACAACATCGCGGTCGTCGCCGACGGCGCCGCCGTGTTCAGCGACGACGTCGAGAACGGTGACAACGGCTGGGTGGCCGACGGGTTCTCCCGCTTCGGCGGCTCGTACACCAAGGACTACGCGCAGTACTACATCGCGGAGAACCGGCAGTACGTGTCCTTCGACCAGACCCTGAAGACCGGCCCGTACAACTTCGGCTTCGCCGACAAGCCGAGCTGGGTCGAGCACTACTCGTACCAGCCCGGCCTGCTGGTCTGGTTCTGGGACGAGTCGCAGACCGACAACAACGTCAGCGCCCACCCGGGCCACGGCCTGATCCTGCCGGTCGACTCGCACCCGACCGCGCTGAAGTGGACCGACGGAAGCCTGATGCGTCCGCGCATGCAGGGCTACGACTCCACCTTCGGCTCCCGCCGCACCTCGGGGCTGACCCTGCACAAGGCCGGCGTCGAGACCGTCATCCCGAAGGCCAAGGGCGTCGACGAGTTCAACGACCTGAAGTCCTGGTGGAGCAAGGACAACCAGTACGCCGGTGTCGACGTCCCGAAGACGGGCACCAGCATCGAGGTCGAGAACGAGTCCTCGAACTACCTGGAGACCTGGATCCGGGTCCGCCCGGTCGACAACTGATCGCCCCCCCGGTAGCGATCGGCCTGTGACCAGGCAGCTCTGACAACTCCACGTCCGGCCCGTCCCCGCAGCACGCGGGGGCGGGCCGGACGCTTTGTCGGGACCGGTCGCCCTGTCGGTCCCGGTCGCCCTGTCAGGACCGTTCGGGCGGCAGCCGGTCCAGGAAGGCCGCGGCCGCCACCGCGACGTCGGCGCCGGTCCAGTCGAGGCCGGGAGCGGCGACCGTGACCTCGGTCATCGCCGACCCCGGCGGCCCGCACTCGCGCCAGGCGCCGAACAGCCCGATCCCGGTGTCCTCGGCCAGTCCCAGCCCGGCCTCCTCCAGCTCCCCGGCCCGGTACGGCAACCAGAGCTGGAACTGGTGGGTGTGCGGCGGGGCCGGGTGCACCCGGGCGCCGGGGACGGCGGCGAACGCCCGGGCCAGCGCCCCGGCCACCGTCCGGGCGTGCGCCACGTACGCGGGCAGCCGCGGCAGTTCGCGCTCCAGCCCGGTCAGCGCGGCCAGCGCGAACGGCCACTGCTGGTAGAGCTGCCCGCCGTAGCGGTGCCGCCAGGCCTTGGCGGTGCGGACGAAGCCGGCCCGGCCCGCCAGCGCGGCGCCGCTGATCCCACCGAGCGTCTTGTAGAAGGAGACGTAGACCGAGTCGGCCAGGGCGACGACCTCCGGCAGCGGGCGGCCGAGGGAGACCGCCGACTCCCAGATCCGGGCGCCGTCCAGGTGCAGCGCCGCGCCGTGCTCCTCCCGCACCACCGCTGCCAGCTCCACCAGCTCCGGCCAGCCCGGCAGCACGAACCCGGCGTCGCGCAGCGGCAGCTCCAGGCTGAGCGCCGCGTACGGCTCGTCCAGGGCGCGCAGTTCCTCGGCGGTGGGCTGGCGCGGCCCGGTCGTCGGCCAGAGGCTGCGCAGGCCGGACAGGACGCCGAGCGCGTGCCGCTCGTGCCGGTCGGTGTGGGCCAGCGGGTGGGTGACCACGGTGCGCGGGCCGACCGCCTCGGCGTGGATCCGCAGGGCGATCTGCTGGGCCATGGTGCCGGTCGGGAAGAAGGCCGCGTCCTCGGTGCCGAGCAGCTCGGCGACCCGCTGCTCCAGGGTGCGGACCACGCCGTCGCCGTACTGGTCGGGGCGGCCGTCCAGGTCGGGAACGGTGGACGGACTGCCGGGGCCGTCCGGAGCGGGGGTGGCGTCCGGCCCCGGGGCGCCGGTCGGCTCGGGAGCGGCGGCGGGCTCGGGGGTGGCGTCCGGCTGCGGGCCGGCCAGGTCGGCGAGGCGTTCGCGGATGCTCTGCGGCCGGACGCCGGACAGCAGCCGCTCGCAGCCGCGCAGGGCGGCGAAGCGGCGGTCCGGCAGGCTGGGGCGGTCACTGGCGTCGGGGTCTTCGCTCCTGTTGCCATACATGGCTCGATGGTCCCGCAGGGGGCCGGGCCGGTCAGCGGTGCGCGCGGAAAGCGTCCGAGCTCGTCAAACCGCGGCCGCGCGTGGTACTGGTCACAGGCCTCCGGCCCGGTACGAGCGCCGGTAGTAGCGCGAACGGCGGAGCCGGCGGGTGCCCCGGAGCGGGCGCCGACGATCGGATCTCATGATCGTTACTCCATCGGTTTGAATCTCCGGCGCCACGCTGACTACACGCCGTAGTACGTCACACCGTTTGGGACTCCGCTCGGTGACCGTTACACCTGAGTGGTCCCCCGCTCAGCACGCGCCCGAACGGGCCCTTCGTGCTGCCCTCGTACGACCCGTGAGGTACGGCAAGCGATGTCCACCGTCCCGCCCCTGGGGCCGGCCCTGCGCCGGCTCGCAGCCCGTGCGGCAGACCGTGCGGCGGTCCAGGCCGCCGTCTGGCAGCCCCGGATCGGCCACGCCGTCCGCACCCACGCCGCGCCGCTGCGCGCGCTCCGATCGCCCCGGCACACCACGCTGCCCGGCAGCCGGCAGCGGGCCGAGCACGACCACGGGCTGGTCTCGGCCGGAGCGATCGCCGTGCTGCTCGCCGGTGTGCTGCTGATCGTCGCCCCGGGCTCGGCCTCGGCGCACACCGTGCTGCCCACCACCCCGGGCAGCTCTGCCTTCACCGTGCCGCAGGCGCAGGTGCCGAGCGCGGGGCTGGTCCAGGTGGCCGACCCCAGCGCGTACAAGCTGCCCGACGACAGCGACTCCGCGCAGCAGTCCGTGGCGGTGGCGGACAACCTGCTGCCGCTCGAACCGCCGGCACCGGAGCCGGGACCCGCCGCCGAGCCCGCACCGGCCCCCGCACCCGCACCCGCACCGGCGCCCGAGCCCGAGCCGGCCCCGGCTCCCGGCTGGTCGGCGCCGGTGCCGAACGCGCCGACCAGCAATCCGTACGGGAAGGCCAACCGCAGCTACGCGGCCGGGTACCACACCGGGGTGGACTTCGCGGTCTCCCCGGGCACCCCGCTGCTGGCCGTCGGCGACGCGACCGTGGTGTCGGCCGGCTGGGACGGCGCGTACGGCAAGGAGGTCGTGCTGCGGCTGGCGGACGGGCACTTCGCCCAGTACGCCCACATGTCCTCGGTCGCCGTCTCGGCGGGCGAGCGGGTGTCGGCGGGTGAGCGGGTCGGCCTGTCCGGGAGCACCGGCAACTCGACCGGACCGCACCTGCACTTCGAGATCCGCACCAGCAACCGCTACGGCGCGGTGGTCAACCCGATCGCCTACCTCGCGGGGCACGGCGTCACGAACTTCTGAGCCGCCGCGCCGCCCCTCCCCCGCCCCTCGGCTCTCAGCCGGCGCTGGGGGCGGGGTGGCTGATCCGGGCGCCGATCTCCAACGCGATGTCCCTGGCCGCCCCGATCGCCTCGTCCAGGCCTGCGGGGGGCAGCCGCTCGCCCCACACGTTCGGCGCGTGCTCGCAGTCCGCGTTGTCCTGCTTGACCAGGAACAGCGAGGAGTGGACGGTGAACAGCGCCATCGCGGCCCGCAGCCGGTCGTGGAAGTCCGCGTCCGGCCCGTGCACCAGCTGCATCATGGTGATCATGCGGTCCTTGAAGGCCAGTCCGGCCGGGGACTCGCGCAGCGCGGGCTGGTTCTCGTGGAAGAAGCGCAGCAGCGGGGCCCGCTCGGCCATCCCGTCCGCGAAGCGGCGGATCAGCTCGTCGCGCATCTCCGGGCTCCAGACCTGCTTGCGGCCCCACGCGATGGTCTCGTCGATCGGCGCGGCCATCCGCTCGACGATGCCCAGGACGATGTCGTCCTTGGTCTTGAAGTGGTAGTAGAGCGCGGCCTTGGTGACGCCCAGGCGGTCGGCGATCTCGCGCAGTGAGGTCTGCTCGTAGCCCTGCTCGGAGAAGAGCTCCAGTGACACCTCGATGATGCGCGCCCGGGTGTCGCTACGGGGGCTGTGCGGAGTGCCCATGGCCTGCCTCATGACTGCGTCGGTGACTACTGCGGACCCCGGGGCGGTGATCGCCCCGGACTCATTCTCCCTGCCCGCACGGCCGGCCGGGAAACTGGCTTGACGACCGGCTAGTGGACAACTTACCGTGCCGACGGTCGATAAACTAGCCGGGCGACAAGTAAGTGAGCCGCCGCACGGCGCCACGCTCAGTCCGAACCACCCTCCGGGAGACCCCCTCATGTCACAGCCCAAAACCGCCGGCCCGGCGCCGGAGGACAGGACGGCCGAGGAGGAGCAGCCGCGGTCACCGCGCGAGATCCGCCTCGTCATGGTCGGCCTGGTCGTCACCATGCTGCTGGCCATGCTCGACAACCTGATCGTCGGCACCGCGATGCCGACGATCGTCGGTGAACTGGGCGGCGCCGAGCACCTGTCCTGGGTCGTCACCGCGTACACCCTGGCCACCGCCGCCTCCACCCCGATCTGGGGCAAGCTCGGCGACATGTACGGCCGCAAGGGCAGCTTCCTCACCTCGATCGTGATCTTCCTGGTGGGCTCGGCGCTGTCCGGCCTGGCGCAGAACATGAACGAGCTGATCGGCTTCCGCGCCGTGCAGGGCCTGGGCGCCGGCGGTCTGATGGTCGGCGTCATGTCGATCATGGGTGCGCTCGTCCCGCCGCGCGACCGCGGCAAGTACCAGGGCATGTTCGCCGCGGTGATGGCCCTGGCCACCGTCGGCGGCCCGCTGGTCGGCGGCTTCATCACCGACCACCTGAGCTGGCGCTGGACGTTCTACATCAACCTGCCGCTCGGCGTGATCGCGCTCGCCGTGGTCATCGTGACCCTGAAGCTGCCGAAGGTCCGCAGCTCCGCCAAGATCGACTACCTGGGCGCCGTCCTGCTCACCACCGGCATCACCTCGCTGGTGCTGATCACCACCTGGGGCGGGCAGCAGTACGCCTGGGGCTCCAAGGAGATCCTCGGCCTGGGCGCGCTGGCCGCCGCCTCGCTGATCGCGTTCTGCTACGTGGAGCAGCGGGCCGAGGAGCCGATGCTCCCGCTCAGCCTGTTCCGCAACCTGAACTTCACCCTGGTCTCGATCATCGGCTTCGTCGTCGGTTTCGTGATGTTCGGCTCGACCGTCTTCCTGCCGCTCTACCAGCAGGTCGTCCAGGGCGCCTCGGCCACCAACTCCGGCCTGCTGCTGATGCCGATGATGTTCGGCATGCTGGTGATCTCGCTGGTGGTCGGCCAGGCCGTCACCAAGACCGGCAAGTACCGGATCTACCCGATCATCGGCACCGTCGTGATGGCCGCCGGCCTGATCCTGCTCTCCACGATGGGCACCGGGACCAGCAGCTTCACCTCCGCCTGCTGGATGATCGTGCTCGGCGCCGGCATGGGCTTCCTGATGCAGATCACCATGCTGGTCGCGCAGAACAGCGTCGAGCTCAAGGACATGGGCGTCGCCAGCTCCACCGCCACCCTGTTCCGCACCATCGGCGGTTCCTTCGGTGTCGCGCTGTTCGGCGCGCTGTTCAACAACCGGGTGACCGACACCATGAAGGAGCGGCTCGGCGAGCACGCCGTCGCCGGCGGCGGCGTGCAGGATCCGGGCCAGATGAGCCCGGCCGCGCTGCGCAAGCTGGACCCGGTCATCCAGGACGCCTACCACCACGCGGTGTCCAACGGCATGCACACCGTCTTCCTGTGGGGCGCGGGCGTGGCCGTGATCGCGATCGCCGCGGCGGTGTTCCTGCGCGAGGTGCCGCTGCGCGGGACCGGCAAGGGTGAGAAGCCGGCCGAGTCCTCGCTGGAGGCGGCGGCCGTCTGACGGTTCCGCCCCGTACGACCCGCACGACCCGTACGGCGCCCCCGGGAGGTTCTCCTTCCCGGGGGCGCCGTCGTCGCTCTTGCGGGAGGGGCAGGTGGCGCGGTGGTGCGGTCCGCGGGGAGCCCCTACTGGGGCAGTCGGTAGACGCCCTGCTCGACCGGCTCGACCAGGCCGTCCGCCACCAGGCCGTCCAGCGCCCGGGCCCGCTGCACCGCGTCCGGCCAGACCGCGTCCAGCCGGGCCTGCGGCACCGTCCCGTGCGACTCGCGCAGCACCGCGAGCAGCTTGCCGCGCACCTGGCGGTCCGTCCCCTCGTAGGACTGGCCGCGCCGGGCCGGGCCCTCGTACGGCGGGCGTCCGGCCCGCTGCCAGGCACAGGTGGTGAACAGCGGGCAGTCCCCGCACTCCGGGCCGCGCGCGGTGCAGACCAGCGCGCCCAGCTCCATCACGCCCACCGCCCAGGTGGCGGCCGTCTCGGCGTCGTCCGGCAGCAGCGCGGTGGCGGTGCGGCGCTCGGCGGCGGTGGTGGCCTGGGCCGGGTACTCGACCCCGGTCACCGCGCGGGCGAAGACCCGGCGGACGTTGGTGTCCAGCACCACGTGCCGCTGGCGGAAGGCGAAGGAGGCGACGGCGGCGGCGGTGTACTCCCCGACCCCGGGCAGCGAGAGCAGCGTGGCGTGGTCGTCCGGGACCTCGCCGCCGTGCTCCTCGGTGATCGCCACCGCGGCCGCGTGCAGGCGCAGTGCCCGGCGCGGATAGCCCAGCCGGCCCCACATCCGGACGGCCTCCCCGGACGCCTCGGCGGCCAGGTCGGCCGGGGTCGGCCAGCGGGTGAGCCAGGCCTCCCAGGCGGGCAGCACGCGCTTGACCGGGGTCTGCTGGAGCATGAACTCGCTCACCATGACCGCCCAGGGCGTGGCGTCGGGGGCCCGCCAGGGCAGGTCCCGCTTGCTCGCCTCGTACCAGTCCAGGACGGTCGAGTGGAACAGCGGCAGGGGCATCGGCGGCCGGGCCGCGTCGGTGACGGCGGCAGGGACGGCAGGGGTGGTGATGGCAGTCATGGCCCTTCGATCCTCCCATGCCCGCCGACCGGGCCGAACTGGATCAAGCCACTCCGGATCCTCCCGGGAGAGCTCCGGAAATCGTCCGATTGGAGCTCGCTCGAACGGATCAAATGGCGGATCATGTGAAGGAAGGGGCGACTGTGCGGTGTTGGTGAGTCAATCGCCACACACAGTCTCGTAGAGTTTGATCGTGCCTTCTCTGCGTCAACCCGTCGGACCACTGCCGGCCTCGATCTACTGGCGTCGGCGCATCGTCGTGCTCGTCGCCGCCGCGGCGGTCGTCGCCCTGATCGCCTGGCTGATGATCGACCAGGGCGGGGGCGGTGACGGCGGCTCACAGGGCAAGGCCGCACAGGCCGTTCCGTCCCAGTCCCAGACCCCGGCCCAGGCCATCACGCCCGGCGCCTCCCCCAGCGGCCCCGCGGCGCGCCCCGGCGCCGGCGGCAGCGGCGGCGGCCCGGTGGCGGGCGGCGGCGGCACCGAGGTCAACCTCAGCGGCGGCACCGGCGCCGGCGGTGCCAACCCGGCCCCCGGAGGCGGCGCGGCGCCGGCGACCGGCGGCGGCACGGGCGGCGCCGGAGGCGCGGGCGGCGCGGGCGGCGCGGGTGGCGCTCCGGCGGTGAACACCCCCGAGATCATGGCGCTGCCGGTCTGCGCCTCCTCGCAGGTGGCGCTGGAGCTGGCCGGCACCCAGAACTCGTACCAGCCCAAGGACAAGCCCCGGCTGGCCCTGACGGTCAAGAACTCCTCCGGCACCAACTGCCGGGTGGACCTGGGCCGCACCGCCTCCGTGATCACGGTGAGCGGCAGCACCAACGACCGGGTCTGGTCCTCCGGCGACTGCCCGGCCGACAAGGGCAGCATCTGGGTGCAGCTCGGCGCGAACGGCAGCCAGACCGAGACCTTCACCTGGGACCGCAGCCGCAGCAAGCCGCAGTGCGCGACCGCCGACCAGACGCCGCCGCCGAGCGGCACCTACGTGGTGCTCGCGGAGCTCACCGGACTCTCCGGGGACAAGGTCTCCGCGCGGGCCTCGATCCGGCTGGACGGCTGAGAACCGGTCAACTTCCCCCGGAGCCCCCGACCGCCGTGGCGGTTTCTAGGGGTCGTTGCAACACGTGGTCGGTTGATCAGGCCGCGATGAGTTTATGCAGGCGCTCGGCTGGGGTTTCCCAGCCGAGCGTT
>NZ_JBEXWT010000067.1:0-51623 GCF_040629945.1 Kitasatospora sp. NPDC005856
CGCCGCGCGCCTCCCGCCCCCCCCCCCCCCCAACCCCCCCCCCGGGGGGGGGCCCGCCCCCCGCCCCCCCGCCCCGGCTTCGTGTCCGGATCAGGAGGCCGGCGTCACGGTCGCGCCGTCACGACCCCGGCGTGGAGCGCTTGCGCCGGGTGAAGACCCGCCGCACCGGCGCGCGGACCGTCTCGACCGCCCGGCCGACCCGGGTGCCGACCGCCGTCCGGGCCGCCCGCGCCGCGTCGGAGATCCGCCACCACAGCTGGGCCGAGGACGGCGGCAGCAGCAGCGCCCTGGTCCGCCCGGCCCGGCCGGCGCTCGCCCGCAGCCCGCGCCGGACGGTGCGCACGTCGGAGGCCAGCGGCTCCGTGCTGGGCCGTCCGGGCGGGGCGTAGAGCACCCGTTCGGTGGCCAGCGCCAGCCGGCCGGTGGCCGCCGCCGAGTCCGCGTCCAGTTGCGCCTTCTCGGTGATCCGGCGGGCCGCCGAGCGCGGGGTGCGTGACTCGTCCGGGGGAATTCCGAGGTCCCAGGCGGAGTCGACCAGCTCGTCCCAGGCGGCCAGCACCTGGGCGTCGGTCAGCTCCGCCGGCCCGCTCCCGCCGGGCCCGCGCCGGCCGCCGCCGCCCAGCCGGCGGCGGCGCACGGCGGCGCGCCAGAGCATCGGGGCGAGCAGCAGTGCGAGCAGCACGAGCACCCCGGCCAGGGTGCCGAGCACCTGGCCGGAGAGCAGCCAGGACTCCTCGGCGGCCTTGGCGGCGGTCTTCCCCTTGGTGTCGCACTCGCCCAGCTGGCGCTGCTTGGGGGTGCAGTCCGAGCCGGAGGTCGGCACCGGGGCGGCCGGGGCGGTCTGCGGGGCGGCGGTCGCCTGCTGGGTCGGCGCGGTGGACGGGACGCTGGACGCCTCGGTGTAGCGGGCCGCGACGCCACGGCTCGGGGTCGGCTCGAAGCGCAGCCAGCCGTAGCCCGCGAAGTACAGCTCGGGCCAGGCGTGGTACATCCGGCCGGTCACCGAGTAGACGTTGCCGCCCTTGTTGTCGCCGGGGGTGAAGCCCACCGCCACCCGGGCCGGGATCTTCAGCGTCCGGGCCATCGCCGCCATGGTGGAGGCGAAGTGCACGCAGAAGCCCCGGCGGTCGCGCAGGAAGACGGAGATGGCGTTGCTGCCGGTGCCGCCGTTGACCGAGGTGTCGTACGTGAAGTCCGGCCCGGTGAACCAGTTGACCAGCGCCGTCGCCCGGTCGAAGTCGTTCTGCGCGCCCGCGGTGACGGCCTTGGCCTTCTCGGTGACCACCGGCGGCAGGTCGCCCGGGACGGCGGTGTAGTGCTCCCTGACGTCCTGCGGCGCGGTGCCGGCGAGGCGCAGCTCGGAGGCGGTGGGCCGCAGGTCCAGGGCGCTGACGTGGTAGCGCAGGCCGCGGATCGCCTTGTCGTTGGTCGGCAGGACGGTGCGGGTCAGCGGGTCGAGCTTCCAGTCGCCGGGGTCGGGGACCCGGACGGAGGCGGCCGGGTAGGGCATCGGCAGCCAGCTCCCCTCCAGCCGGTCGCTGACCTCGAAGTCGCCCTCGATCCGGGGGAGCTGGGCGTTGCGCAGGCCCTCGGGGGTGGGCAGCGTGGCCGGGAGGTCGTTGACCGTGGTGCTGCCGAGCTTCCAGTTGGTGCCGTCGAACTGGTCGAGCGAGCCGGTCCGCAGGTAGATCTGGTCGGCCAGCGGGCTGTCCATGGTGTACCTGAGCAGCTCCGCGTCGGTCGGCTTGGTGACCGCGGCCTCCAGGCTGACCAGGGGGTCGAGGCTGGTCGACAGGCTTCCGCCGACGCCCTTGCCCTTCGACCCGCCGGAGCCGGAGTCCAGCAGCCCGGAGCTCCAGTGCGGCAGGACCGCCGGCAGCAGCAGCGCCACCGCCAGGGCCAGCACGCCGACCTGCCGGCCGCCCGGGTTGACCCGGCCGGACTCCACCGAGCCCCGCGCGCCGCCGTAGAAGACCCGGCCCCAGCGGGAGACCCGGTCCTGGCCCTCGGCGAACAGCAGCAGCAGGTAGCCGGCCGCGGCGACGGCGAACCAGACCCAGCTGCCGTGCTCCCCGGCCAGGCCGTTGCCGACCGAGTACAGGGCCAGCAGCGGCAGCCCGGCCAGCGCCGAGCGCCGGTAGGTCACCGCGACGGTGTCCACCGCGACGGCGATCAGGCCGACCGCCGAGACCAGGATCAGCCGCAGTCCGGCGGTGGGCGGAGCCGGGATGGCGTACTGCTGTATGTCGTCCAGGCCGGCGGCGAGGACCTGGTCCAGGACCCGCATCGTGGACGGCCCGGGCAGCACCCCGCCGGCGCCCGCGAAGCCGAGCAGCAGCAGCAGGAGCAGCACCAGCAGCTGCCCGACCGGCACCGTCCAGCGGTACAGCGGGGAACGGCGCAGCCCGGCGCCGACCGCGGCGATCACGGCGATCACCAGGACGGCGTGGGTGAACCAGCTGCGGGTGGTGAGCAGCGGCATCATGCACAGCGAGGCGAGGGTGGTGGCCAGCGCCGAGAACACGGTCAGTTTGGCCCGGGTGGTCACGCGCCGGCCTCTTCTCGGTAGGGGGCGGTGGTCCTGCTGCCGTCGGCGGCCCGCCACAGGTCCGGTACGGAGTCCCCGGCACGCACCGGGATCACCGTCCAGCCGGATTCGCGCAGCCGCTGGACCCGGGCCCGGAAGTCGTCGCCGCCGGTGTCCGGGGCGAGCATCCGCAGGCCGGCCCAGGTGCCGGTGTCCAGCAGGAAGGCGATCGCCCCGCCGGCGCGGCCGCGCAGCCGGCCCAGCCGGGTGGCCTGGGCGTCGTCCAGGTCGCCGAGGACGGCGACCAGCAGGCCCTCGCCGCCGGCCCGCAGCGGATCCTCGGCGCGGGAGAGGGTGCCGCCGTCGGACAGGTCGGCGACGGCGAGGGCGTCCAGGATCAGCCCGGAGGTGTCGGCACCGCTGTGGCTGCCGCCCGCCCCCGGCCCGGGCACCGACTGCCCGGTGTCGGTGAGCAGCCGGGTCTGGTAGCCGCGCTCCAGCAGGTGCACGGCGACGGAGGCGGCGCAGGCGACCCCCCACTCGAAGGAGGAGGCGGGGCCGCTGCCCCGGTGGGCGATCTCCCGGGTGTCCAGCAGGACGGTCGCCCGGGCCTGCTGCGGCTGCTCCTCGCGGCGCACCATCAGCTCGCCGTAGCGGGCGGTGGAGCGCCAGTGCACCCGGCGCAGGTCGTCGCCGGGCCGGTACTCGCGCAGGATCACGTCGTCGTCGCCGGCCAGCGCGAGGGTGCGGCTGTGGCTCTCGCCCTGGCCGATCCACTCGCCGCTGAGCCGTACCGCGGGCAGCGCCTGGACCTGGGGGACGACGGTGAGGACGTCGGAGGCGGTGAAGCCGCGGGTCACCTCGCACATCCCGAACGGGTCGGTCAGCCGCAGCTGGAGCGGCCCGAGCGGGTAGCGGCCGCGCAGGTCGGAGCGGACCCGGTAGGAGACCTCGCGGTGGCCGCGCGGCTCGACCCGGTCCAGTACGAAGCGCGGGCGCGGCCCGAGCACGTACGGGACCTTGTCCTCCAGCAGCAGCACGCCGGTGGGCACCCGGGAGACGTTGTCGACCCGCAGGTGGACCCGGGCCTCCTGGCCGGCGACCGCCCGGCGCGGGCTGAGCCGGCGTCCGCTGGCCACCCGGTAGCGGGTGTTGGCGACCACCACCACGGCGACCAGCGGCAGCGCGGCGAGCAGGACGCCGACGCGCAGCAGGGCGTCCTGGTCGAGCAGGTAGGAACAGACCACCGCGGTGACCCCGGCGGCGAGGAAGGACCGCCCCCGGGTGGTGAGACCGCGGAACCCGGCCCGCAGCCCCGAAGCGGAGTCGGACTGGGTCACCTCAGCCCCTCCGGACGGCCGGGCCGCCCTGCGGGCGCGGCAGCGGCAGCCGGGCGACCAGGTCGGCCACGATCTGCTCGGAGGTGCGGCGGCTGAGCTGGGTCTCGGCGGTCGGCATCAGGCGGTGCGCCAGGACCGGGACGGCGAGGCGCTGGATGTCGTCCGGGGTGACGTAGTCGCGTCCGTCCAGCGCGGCGGCGGCGCGGGCGGCCCGGACCAGGTGCAGGGTGGCGCGCGGCGAGGCGCCCAGGCGCAGCTCCGGGCTGGTGCGGGTGGCGCCGACCAGGTCGACGGCGTAGCGGCGGACCGGGTCGGCGATGTGCACGCTGCGGACCAGGTCGATCAGCTTGAGGATGTCGGAGGCGTGCGCGACCGGCTGGAGGTCCTCCAGCGGGCTGGCGCCGGCGTGCACGTCCAGCATCGCGAGCTCGGCCTCGGGGCTGGGGTAGCCGATCGAGATCCGGGCCATGAAGCGGTCGCGCTGGGCCTCCGGCAGCGGGTACGTGCCCTCCATCTCGACCGGGTTCTGGGTGGCCACGACCATGAACGGCGAGGGCAGCTCGTAGCTGGTGCCGTCGATGGTGACCTGGCGCTCCTCCATGGACTCCAGCAGCGCGGACTGGGTCTTGGGCGAGGCGCGGTTGATCTCGTCGCCGACCACGACCTGGGCGAAGATCGCGCCCGGGCGGAACTCGAAGTCGTGCCGCTGCTGGTCGTAGATGTTGGTGCCGGTGACGTCCGAGGGCAGCAGGTCCGGCGTGAACTGGATGCGGCGCACGGTGCAGTCGAGCGAGCGGGCGAGCGCCTTGGCCAGCATGGTCTTGCCGACGCCGGGCACGTCCTCCAGCAGCAGGTGGCCCTCGGCGAGCAGGACGGTCAGGGCGATCCGGACGGCCTCCGGCTTGCCCTCGATCACGCTCTCGACGTTGGCGCGGACGCGGTCGACGACCGCGGCGAGCTCGGGGAGCCCGACCGGCTGGTACCCGTTCGCCCTCTGCTGCTCGCCCCCCGCAGGACTGCCGAGTCCGGCCTGATCGTTGTAGCTCGTCACCCGTTTACGCTCCCTGGCACCCTGTGCCCGCCCCGTCCCGAGGCCGGGCCCCACCCCATGCTTGACGCGGCCGTCCCGGGGGCGGTTCCGAACGAGGATCCGGCGCCGGGAAGGCGGCCTGCGGCCTGGCCGCCCCAGGTGGTTCGGGGTCCGACCGGCAGGCGCATTCTCCCCTGCGGGATGGCCAGAAGTCACCATTCGGCGGCGCCCGGATGGACCGGACGGCGGTGACCTGCCCGCTCGCCTCCGGGCGGCTGTGACCCGCCCGGGGACGAGCGGGCGGAGAACTCAGTCGATCTCGCGCAGCAGGCCGGTGTGGACGTCGAAGACGAAGCCGCGGACGTCGTCGGTGTGCAGCAGGAAGGGAGAGGTGCGGACGCGCTGCATGGACTGGCGGACGTCGCCGTCCAGGTCGACGAAGGCCTCCACCGCCCACTGCGGGCGCTGGCCGACCTCCAGCTCCAGCTCGCGGCGGAAGTCCTCGGTGAGCCCGAGCAGGCCGCAGCCGGTGTGGTGGATCAGCGCGATCGAGCGGGTGCCGAGGGCGCGCTGGCTGATGGTCAGGGACCGGATGGTGTCGTCGGTGACGACGCCTCCGGCGTTGCGGATGACGTGCGCGTCGCCGAGTTCGAGGCCGAGCGCGGCGAACAGGTCGAGGCGGGCGTCCATGCAGGCGACCACGGCGATCTTCTGCACCGGACGGGCGTCCATCCCGCCGTCCTGGAAGGTCACGGCGTAGGTGCGGTTGGCCGTCACGAAGCGGTCGATGACGGTGGGTCTGACGGGGTCGGCAGCGGCGTTCGGCGAGGGCCGGTCGGGTGTCACTGTCATGGTGGCGACGTTAGTGCGGATCGGGCCCGCGCGGTGGGGCGATGAGCTACAGAACCGGGCGCTGTGATCGAGTGCATAGCCACAACGGGAGGGTTTGTCCGGGCTGGTACCGGGCTGGTGCCGAGGTGACCCGCACGCGGGGCGGACAGGGGGCGCGCGCCCGCCGCCGAAGGCCCCCGTTCCCCGCCGCCACCGGTCCACCCCCACGGCCGCGACCTGCGGTGATCCGTACCGCCGCCCGGGTGGTGCGCCGGAGCGGACCATTGACTGGCAAGGCCCGCGCGATAGAGTTTGCGGCGCAGTGGAGCACACCCGCCGGGGCCCGTCAACGGGGCCCTCCCGGCCGGTGCGGCCCGGTCGACGCGGCCCGTGGCCTCCTCCCGCTCCGTGCCCACCTGGCGCACCTTCCCCGGCGCCGGGCGGTCACGACCTTCCCCTCGAGCGGGCGGGGACCACGGGCCGCTTCGTCGTGCCGGGGCGCGGTGGGCGAGAATGGTCGCAGCTCCCGGACGTCGGGCTGCTCCGCACCGAGGAAGGGCGCCACCGCGCATGACCACCAACGAACCGGGCCCGAAGCACGTTCCGGTGATGCTCCAGCGGTGCATGGACGCGCTGGCCCCGGCGATCTCGCGCCCCGGTGCCGTCGTGGTGGACGCCACCCTCGGCCTCGGCGGGCACAGCGAGGCGCTGCTGACCCAGTTCCCGGACGTGCGGCTGATCGCGGTGGACCGCGACCCGGTGGCGCTGAAGCTGTCCGGCGAGCGGCTGGCGCCGTTCGGCGACCGGGCCACCCTGGTGCACGCCGTCTACGACGAGATCCCCGAGGTGCTGGAGCGCCTGGGCATCGACGAGGTGGACGGCGTCCTCTTCGACCTCGGCGTCTCCTCGATGCAGCTGGACGAGGCGGAGCGCGGCTTCGCGTACGCGCAGGACGCGCCGCTGGACATGCGGATGGACCAGACCCGGGGGATCAGCGCGGCGGAGGTGCTGAACACCTACAGCCACGGTGACCTGGCACGGATCCTCAAGGTGTACGGCGAGGAGCGGTTCGCCGGGAAGATCGCCTCGGTGATCCTGCGGGAGCGGGAGAAGGAACCGTTCACCAACAGCGCGCGTCTGGTCGAGTTGGTGCGCAACGCCATCCCGGCGGCGACCCGTCGGACCGGCGGGAACCCGGCCAAGCGGACGTTCCAGGCGCTGCGGATCGAGGTCAACGGCGAGCTGGAGGTCCTGGACCGGGCGATCCCCGGCGCGCTGGACGCCCTCGCGATGGGCGGCCGGATCGTGGTGATGTCCTACCAGTCGCTGGAGGACCGGCTGGTCAAGCAGTACTTCGCCGCCGGCGCCACCAGCACCGCCCCGCCGGGGCTGCCGTTCATCCCGGAGGAGCACCAGCCCTGGCTCAAACTGATCACCCGCGGTGCCGAGCTGGCCACCGAGGAGGAGATCGAGGAGAACCGGCGCGCCGCGCCCGTGCGGCTGCGGGTGGCGGAGAGGATCAGGGACCGAAGCAAGCGGGGCTGACGAACCGGCCCCGGCGGGGTCCGAAGGGCGGAGGAGAGCGGTGGGGCCGGTGGCCGGTGAGGTCCGGGCGGGGCGGGGAGGACTCCCCGGGCAGGGCAGGGCGCGGATCACGGTCCGGCCGGGCAGACGCCCGGTACGGCGGCGCACGCCGTTCGCGGTGCTCATCGTGGTGCTGCTGGCGGCCGGGCTGCTCGGCCTGCTCGCGCTGAACACCGCGCTCAACGAGGGCTCCTTCGAGCTGTCCCGGCTGCAGAAGCAGACCACCGTGGCGACCGACGAGCAGCAGAGCCTCCAGCACGAGATCGACAAGAGCTCGGCCCCGGACGCGCTGGCCAGGCGCGCGGCCGAACTCGGCATGGTCCCGGCCGGCGGCATGGCCTTCCTGGACGTCCCGAACGGCGGCAAGGTGGTCGGCACCCCCGGGCCGGCGCAGGACAGCCCGCCGGTCAAGCGCTCCACGGCCGAGCCGTGGCCGACCAAGGCCCAGCCCGGCGCCGGGCCGTCGCCGGCCGCCCCGCAGCCGGGCGGTGCCCCGTCGCCGGCCGCCCCGCCGCCGACCCCGGCGGCGTCCGCCGGTGACTCGGTGATCCAGCTCAACCCGGTCTCGCCCGCCGCGGGCACGAAGCCGGGCGGGGGTGCCGGTCGGTGAACGAGCGGAACGAGCGGATCGTCAGAAGGCGCGTGAGCGAGCGGAGCGAGGCGGGCGCATGAGTACCCCACGTCAGCCCACCAGCGGCTCCGGCGGCAACGGCCGCCGCCCGGTGCCCCGGAGCGGCGCGCCGCGCGCGCAGTCCGGCTCCGGCCGCAGTCAGCCCGCGAAGGGTCAGCCGGCCAAGGCCCAGCCCGCGCGCAGCCAGCCGCAGAAGGGCCAGCCCACGAAGGGTCAGCCCGCCAAGGCCCAGCCCGCGCGCAGCCAGTCGGCCAAGGCCCAGCCCGCCAAGTCGGCCTCCGTCGGCCGTACCCCCCGGGCGCCGCAGCAGCGCCGCCCCGAGGGGCGCCCGCCGGCCCGCAGCCAGGCGGCGGTGCGACCGAAGAGCCGTCCGTCGCTGCGCCCCAGGGCGCTCAAGCTGGCCGAGCCGAAGCGCCGGCTGCGGGCGATCACCATCGTGCTGTCGCTGGTGTTCTCCGTCTTCGCGGGGCGCCTGGTGCAGCTCCAGCTGGTGGACGCCGACGCGCTGGCCGCGGACGCCAACACCAACCGTTACCTGAACATCCCGATCACCGCCGAACGCGGCTCGATAACGTCCTCCGACGGCGTCGCGCTGGCGGCCACCGTCGACGCGTACGACATCACCGCCGACCCGGCGATGTTCACCCCGGAGGCGACCGGCATCCCGGACGCGCCCGAGCAGGCGGCCGCGCTGCTGTCGCCGATCCTCGGCGTGCCCAAGGAGAAGATCGCCGCCGACCTCCACACCCCCAAGAGCCGTTACAAGCGGCTCGCGGCCCAGCAGACCCCGGCCGCCAAGAAGCAGATCAGCGACCTCAAGTCGGGCCTGGAGAAGCAGGCCGGCTCGCGGGCCTGCCAGGCCCAGAAGAAGCTGCTCGGCAAGCCCGCCGACCAGGGCGGCCGCACCCGGGTGGACAACGAGTGCGCCAACCCGCTGGCCGGGGTGTTCAACCGGGAGACCCAGAAGCGGATCTACCCGGCGGACGGGCTCGCGGCGAACCTGGTCGGCTTCGTCAACGCCGAGGGCGAGGGCGCCGGCGGCCTGGAGCTGCAGTACCAGAAGCTGCTGGCCGGCAAGGACGGCCACAGCAGCTACGCCCAGTCGGGCGGGCGGCTGGTGCCCACCGCCGGTGGTTCGATGGAGCCGGCCGTGCCGGGCAGCGACGTGAAGCTGACCGTCAACCGGGACATCCAGTGGGCCGCCCAGCGGGCGATCACCGACCAGGTGGCCAACTCCGGCGCGGAGAAGGGCTACGTGGTGGTCCAGGACGTGAAGACCGGACAGGTCCTCGCGATGGCCACCGCGCCCGGCTTCAACCCGAACGACCTGAGCCTGTCCAAGCCGGAGCAGCTGGGCAACCCCGCCCTGGTCGACGCGTACGAGCCGGGCAGCACCGCCAAGCTGATGAGCCTGGCCGCCGTCCTGGACAGCGGCAAGGCCACCTGGGACACCAAGGTCACCGTGCCCAACCGGCTGGTCCGGGCCGGGCAGCAGTTCAAGGACGACGTCAACCACGACCCGTGGTACCTGACCCTGGCCGGGGTGCTCGCCAAGTCCTCCAACATCGGCACCATCGAGGCGATCGAGACCCTCGGCGACGGCGACCAGCTGAAGGCCAACCAGGTGCTGGACGGCTACATGCGCAAGTTCGGCGTGGCCCGGCCGACCGGCCTGGGCTTCCCCGGGGAGGCCCAGGGGATGCTCAAGAAGCCGGAGGATCTGGTCGCCTCGGAGAAGTACAACATCTCCTTCGGGCAGGGCCCGCTGCAGATGAACGCGCTCCAGGCCACCTCGGTCTACTCGACCATCGCCAACGGCGGGGTGCGGGTCGCGCCCAGCATCGTCCAGGGCGTCACCGACGCGAACGGCACGTACAAGCCGAGTGCGCCGGGGGAGCAGACCCAGGTGGTCAGCCCGGAGACGGCCAGGACCCTCACCTCGATGCTGGAGTCGGTCGTCGACGACGAGCAGGGCACCGGCGGCAAGGCGGCCATCCCCGGCTACCGGGTCGCCGGCAAGACCGGCACCGCCGACCGGGGCGCCGCCGACGGCAAGGGGTACGACGGCTTCACCGCCTCCTTCATCGGCTTCGCCCCCGCCGACGCCCCCCGGTACACCGTCTCCTGCACCCTCCAGGGCCCGGTCAACGGCCACTTCGGCGGCCAGCTGTGCGGACCGGTGTTCAAGCAGGTGATGGAGTTCACCCTGAAGACCATGCAGGTCCCGCCGAGCGGCAGCCCGGCGCCCAACCTGGCCGTCGAGTGGAAGCCGTGAGCGAGCGATGAGCGACGAGCGGGCCGGGCTGGAGGACGGCGCGGCGAAGGGCCGGTTTGGCCCTGGACACCCTCGGGCGGATAGCCTTCCCGCCGTGCCGAAACCCGATCAAACCACCGTGAGTCCACCCCGCCCGACCGGGACCACCGCCCTGCCGCTCGCCGAGCTGGCCGCCGAACTGGGCCTGCCGCCCGTCGAGGGCGGCGCCGTCAGCGGTGTCACCCACGACTCCCGCGCGGTCCGCCCGGGCGACGTGTACGTGGCCTTCCCGGGCGCCAACCACCACGGCGCGGCCTTCGCGGCCAAGGCCGCGGCGTCCGGCGCGGTGGCGGTGCTCACCGACCCGGCCGGCGCCGAGCTCGCGGCCCCCACCGGCCTGCCGCTGCTGGTCGTCGACCGGCCGCGGGCCGTCATGGGCGAGCTGGCCGCGATCGTCTACGGCCGCCCGTCCCGGCGGCTGCTGATGATCGGGCTGACCGGCACCAACGGCAAGACCACCACCTCGTACCTGGTCGAGGGCGGCCTGCGCGGCGCCGGGCGCAGCCCGGGCGTGATCGGCACCGTCGAGATGCGGGTCGGCGAGGAGCGGATCAAGAGCGAGCGCACCACCCCCGAGGCCACCGACCTGCACGCGATCCTCGGCGTGATGGCCGAGCGCGGCGCCGACGCGGTGACCATGGAGGTCTCCAGCCACGCCCTGGTCTTCGGCCGCACCGACGGCGTCGCGTACGACGTGGCGCTGTTCAACAACCTGACCCCCGAGCACCTCGACTTCCACCCGGACATGGAGGACTACTTCCAGGCGAAGGCCCGGCTCTTCCAGCCCGGCAAGTCCCGCCACGGCGTGGTCAACGTGGACGACGAGTACGGCCGCCGGCTCGCCGCCGAGGCCAAGATCCCGGTGACCACCTTCTCGGCCACCGGCGCCGCCGGGGCGGACTGGCGGGCCGTGGACGTCCACCTCGGGCCGGTCGGCTCCACCTTCCGGGTCGTCGGCCCGGACGGCGCAGAGGCCGAGGCCGCCGTCCCGCTGCCCGGCCCGTTCAACGTCGCCAACGCGCTCGCCGCGATCACCCTGCTGGTCGCCGCCGGGCTGCCGCTGGAGCGCGCCGTGGCCGGCGTCGCCGCCGTCCCGGGCGTGCCCGGCCGGTTGGAGCGGGTGGACGCCGGACAGCCGTTCGTCGCCGTCGTGGACTACGCGCACAAGCCGGACGCCCTCCAGGCCGTCCTCGCCTCGCTGCGCGAGGTCACCGAGGGCCGGCTGCACGTCGTGGTCGGCTGCGGCGGCGACCGCGACCCGCACAAGCGCGGCCCGATGGGCGCCATCGCCGCCCGCCTGGCCGACACCGCCCTGCTGACCAGCGACAACCCGCGCAGCGAGGACCCGCTGGCGATCCTCGCCACCATGCTGACCGGCGCCGCCGCGGTGCCCGAGGCCGAGCGCGGGGCCGTCCTGGTCGTCCCCGACCGGGCCGAGGCGATCGAGCTCGCCGTCGCCCGTGCCCGGGCGGGGGACACCGTGCTGGTGGCCGGCAAGGGCCACGAGCTCGGCCAGTACGTACGAGACGAGATCCGCCCCTTCGACGACCGGGAGGTGCTGCGCGAATCCATCGCGCAGACCACGGCCGCACGGGGCGACCGAGGAGTAGAGCAGCAGTGATCGCACTGACCCTCGCCGAGGTGGCCGCCGCCGTCGGAGGCACGCTGGACGGCGCCGACCCGGACGCCCTGGTCACCGGCCCGGTCGAGGTCGACTCGCGGAAGGTGAGCCCCGGCGGCCTGTTCGCGGCCTTCGTCGGCGAGCACGTGGACGGCCACGACTACGCGGCCAAGGCGGTCGAGGACGGCGCCGTCGCGGTGCTGGCCTCCCGCCCGGTCGGCGTGCCCGCCGTCCTGGTCGACAGTGTGGTGGAGGCGCTCGGCCGGCTGGCCCGCACGGTGGTCGCCCGCGCCGAGGGCACCGCCGTGGTCGCGCTGACCGGCTCGGCCGGCAAGACCAGCACCAAGGACCTGATCGCCCAGCTGCTCCAGCGCCACGGCGAGACCGTCTACCCGCCCGGCTCGCTCAACAACGAGATCGGCCACCCGATGACCGCGCTGCGGGTCGAGGCCGGTACCCGGCACCTGGTCATGGAGATGGGCGCCCGGCACAAGGGCGACATCGAGTACCTGACCTCGATCACCCCGCCCCGGATCGGCCTGGTCCTCAACGTCGGCACCGCCCACGTCGGCGAGTTCGGCTCCCAGGAGGCGATCGCCGAGGCCAAGGGCGAACTGGTCGAGTCGCTGCCCGCCGACGGCGCCGCGATCCTCAACGCCGACGACCGGCTGGTGCGCGCGATGGCCTCCCGCACCAGGGCCAAGGTGGTCCTGTTCGGGGAATCCCCGGACGCCCACGTGCGGGCCACCGACGTTCGCCTGGACGCCACCGGCCGGCCATCGTTCACGCTCACCACCCCGGCCGGTTCCGCGCCCGTGCAGCTGCGCCTGTACGGTGAGCACCACGTCTCGAACGCCCTCGCCGCCGCCGCGGTGGCGGTGGAGCTCGGGATGTCCGTCGACGACACCGCGGCAGCCCTGGGCGAAGCGGGTGCGCTGTCCCGCTGGCGCATGGAGGTCGTCGACCGGGCCGATGGTGTCACCGTCGTGAACGACGCCTACAACGCGAACCCCGACTCGATGCGGGCCGCGCTGCGGGCGCTCGTCTCGATGGGGGGCCGGGGCCCGGAGCGCCGCCGCACCTGGGCGGTGCTCGGCGAGATGCGGGAGCTCGGCGAGGAGAGCCTGGCCGAGCACGACGCCATCGGGCGGCTCGCCGTCCGGCTCGACGTCACCAAGCTGGTGGCGGTGGGCGGACGCGAGGCGGCCTGCATGGAACTCGGCGCGAGGAACGAAGGTTCGTGGGGTGAGGAGTCGGTGCTGGTGTCCGACGCGGACGCGGCGGTCGAGCTGCTGCGCAGTCAGCTTCGGCCGGGGGATGTGGTCCTGGTGAAGGCTTCCCGTTCGGTGGGGCTGGAGAAGGTGGCTGAGGCCCTCCTGGCGGACGGTGTGGCCGAATAATGAAGCAGATCCTTTTCTCCGGGATGATCGGTCTCATCCTGTCGCTGCTCGGCACCCCGGCCCTGATCAAGGTGCTCGCGAAGCACGGCTACGGCCAGTACATCCGTGACGACGGCCCCAAGGCGCACCACAGCAAGAAGGGCACGCCCACCATGGGCGGCATCGCCTTCATCCTGGCGACCCTGATCGCGTACTTCGCCACGAAGGCGATAACGGGCGAGAGCCCGACCGCCTCCGGGCTGCTGGTGCTCTTCCTGACCGCGGGCCTGGGTCTGGTCGGCTTCCTGGACGACTACATCAAGGTGGTCAAGCGCCGCTCGCTGGGCCTGCGGGCCAAGGCGAAGCTGGCGGGCCAGTCGATCGTCGGCCTCGGGTTCGCCGTCCTGGCGATGCAGTTCCCGGACGACCGCGGGCTCAACCCGGCGTCCCAGAGCCTGTCCTTCGTCCGGGACTTCAAGTGGGCGATCGGCCCCGTCCTGTTCGTCATCTTCGCGTACTTCATGATCGCGGCGATGTCGAACGGCGTGAACCTGACGGACGGTCTGGACGGTCTCGCCACCGGTGCCTCGGTGATGGTCTTCGGCGCCTACACCTTCATCGGCATCTGGGAGCACACCCAGAGCTGCGCCTACGCCATCACCGCGACCGCCAACTGCTACGACATCCGCGACCCCCTGGACCTCGCCGTCGTGGCCTCCGCCCTGATGGGCTCCTGCTTCGGCTTCCTGTGGTGGAACACCTCGCCCGCCAAGATCTTCATGGGTGACACCGGCTCGCTCGCCCTCGGCGGCGCCCTGGCCGGCCTGGCGATCTGCTCCCGCACCGAGCTGCTGCTCGCCCTGCTCGGCGGCCTCTACGTGATCATCACCCTCTCGGTGATCATCCAGGTCGGCTCCTTCCGGATGACCGGCAAGCGCGTCTTCAAGATGGCGCCACTGCAGCACCACTTCGAACTCAAGGGCTGGACCGAGGTCCTGATCGTGGTCAGGTTCTGGATCATCCAGGGCCTGTGCGTCGCCGTCGGGCTCGGCCTGTTCTACGCGGGATGGGTGACCGGATGACCGACTCCGACCTGACCGGCCCGGCCGCGGCCACCCCGGACTTCGGCGGCCTGCCGGTCGCCGTCGCCGGGCTCGGCGTCTCGGGCATCAGCGCCGCGCGCGTCCTGCACGGCCTCGGCGCCCGGGTCACCGTGGTGGACGGCGGCAGCGGGCCCGGTCTGGTCGCCCGGGCCGCCGAACTGGAGGCGCTGGGCGTCACCGTGCGGCTCGGCGACGGCGCGAGCCTGCCCGAGGGCACCGAGCTGATCGTCACCTCGCCCGGCTGGGCGCCGGACAGCCCGCTGTTCGCCGCCGCCGAGGCGGCCGGGGTGCCGGTCTGGGGCGACGTCGAGCTGGCCTGGCGGCTGCGCAAGCCGCTGCCCGGCACCGGTGAGCCCGCCCCCTGGCTGGCCGTCACCGGCACCAACGGCAAGACCACCACCGTCCAGATGCTCGCCTCGATCCTCGCCGCCGCCGGCAAGCGCACCGCCGCGGTCGGCAACGTCGGGGTCTCGGTGCTGGACGCGGTGCTCGCCGAGGAGCCGTACGACGTGCTCGCCGTCGAGCTCTCCAGCTACCAGCTGCACTGGGCGCCCTCGCTGCGCCCGTACTCGGCGGCGGTGCTCAACCTGGCACCCGACCACCTCGACTGGCACGGCTCGATGGAGGCGTACGCCGCCGACAAGGGCCGGATCTACGAGGGCAACGTCGTCGCCTGCGTCTACAACCTGGCCGACCCGGCCACCGAGGCGCTGGTCCGCGAGGCCGACGTCGAGGAGGGCTGCCGGGCGATCGGCTTCGGCCTCGGCGCGCCCGGTCCGTCGAACTTCGGCGTGGTGGACGGGCTGCTGGTGGACCGGGCCTTCGTCGAGGACCGGGCCAAGAACGCGGCCGAGCTGGGCGCCGTGGCGGACGTCAACCCGCCGGCCCCGCACAACATCGCCAACGCGCTCGCCGCGGCGGCGCTGGCCCGGGCGTACGGCGTCGAGCCGAAGGCCGTCCGGGAGGGCCTGCGGGCCTTCCGCCCGGACGCCCACCGGATCGCCGAGGTCGGCGTGGTCCGCGAGGTCACGTACATCGACGACTCCAAGGCCACCAACACCCACGCGGCGGCCGCCTCGCTGGCCGCCTACCGGCCGATCGTCTGGATCGCCGGGGGCCTGGCCAAGGGCGCGACCTTCGACGACCTGGTGCAGGGCGCGGCCGAGCGGCTGCGCGCGGTGGTGCTGATCGGCGAGGACCGCGCGCTGATCCGGGAGGCACTGGAGCGACACGCTCCGGATGTGCCGGTGATCGAGGCGGCCGGGGGCCAGACTGGCGCGGTGGCGATGGCCGAGGTCGTTCGAACGGCCGCGTCGCTCGCCCGATCGGGTGACACGGTGCTGCTGGCACCGGCCTGCGCCTCGATGGACATGTTCACCAACTACGGCGAGCGCGGCGACCTCTTCGCGGCGTCCGTCCGGGAGCTGGCGGGCGAGTAGGCGGTCCGGCGCGGGCGTCGGACGGAGAGAGTGAGCGGGGAGCGGTGGCGGGGCAGGGCAGAGCGGATTCCGGTGTTGTGCAGCAGGACGCCGCCGAGCCGATGAGAGTGATCTCCGCCACCACGACCAAGTACAAGTCGGCCGGTCCACTGGCCCGGGTCCAGGCCTTCCGGGCCCGGGTCCGGTACTGGCTGGACCGGCCGCTCACCCCGTACCTGCTGGTCCTCGGCAGCACCCTGCTGCTGGTCGTGCTCGGTCTGATGATGGTCTTCTCGGCCTCGCAGATCCTCGCCCTGAACCAGCACCACACGGCGCAGTACTACTTCCTCAAGCAGCTGATCGCGGCCATCCTCGGCCTGGTCCTGCTGATCGGCTTCGCCTCCGTCCCGGTGGCGGTGCTGCGGGTGATCGTCTACCCGGTGATGATCGGGGTGATCGGCGCCCTCACCCTGGTCGCCGTCCCCGGCATCGGGGTGCGGATCAACGGCAACCAGAACTGGCTGGATTTCGGCTTCTTCCAGTTCCAGCCCTCGGAGTTCGCCAAGCTCGCCCTGGTGCTCTGGGGCGCCGACCTGCTGGCCCGCAAGCAGAAGGCCGGCACCCTCAACTCGTGGAAGCACCTGCTGGTGCCGCTGGTGCCGGGAGCCCTGCTGCTGCTCGCGCTGATCATGTTCGGCGGCGACATGGGCACCTCGATGATCCTGGTGGCCATGGTGTTCGCGCTGCTCTGGATGGTCGGCGCACCGCTGCGGCTGTTCGTGGCCACCCTCGGGGTGGCGGTGGTGGTCTGCACCGCCCTGGTGGTCACCGTGCCGCACCGGGCGGAGCGGCTGAGCTGCATCGGCGTCACCAAGATCGACCCGGAGGGCGCCTGCTTCCAGGCCCTGCACGGCGTCTTCGCGTTCGCCAACGGCGGCGGCTTCGGCACCGGCCTCGGCGCCGGCGTGGAGAAATGGGGCCAGCTGCCCGAGGCGCACACCGACTTCATCTTCGCCGCGACCGGCGAGGAACTCGGTCTGGTGGGGACGCTGTCGGTCCTCGGTCTCTTCGCGGCACTAGGCTACGCGGGTATCCGTGTGGCCATCGGTACGAAGGACCCCTTCGTCAGGTACGCCGCGGGAGCCGCCACCACCTGGATCATGGCGCAGGCCATGATCAACCTGGGGTCGGCGCTGGGACTGCTGCCCATCGCGGGCGTCCCGCTCCCGCTGTTCTCCTACGGCGGTTCCGCCATGCTGTCGGCCCTGTCCGCGATCGGAGTGCTGCTGTGCCTGGCGCGCAGCTCCTCGGGCGCGAAGGCGGCCCTGGCCGCCCGGAGCAAGAACTCCCGGATCAGGAGACAACTGGCCCGGGTGCTGCCACGACGACGAACCACAGCGCGCCCGGCCCCGGGGCCGGCACGCAGGGAGCGGTGAATTTCGGTGCATGTCGTACTCGCCGGCGGGGGGACCGCCGGTCACATCGAGCCGGCCATGGCCCTCGCGGATGCCCTCCGCAGGCACGACCCGTCCGTCGGGATCACCGCCCTGGGCACCGAGCGCGGACTGGAGACCCGGCTGGTCCCCGAGCGCGGCTACCAGCTGGAGCTCATCCCGGCCGTCCCGCTGCCCCGCAAGCCCACCCCGGAGCTGATCACCGTCCCCGGCCGGCTGCGCGGCACCGTCCGGGCCGCCCAGGAGATCATCGAGCGGGTCAACGCGGACGCCGTGGTCGGCTTCGGCGGCTACGTCGCGATGCCCGCCTACCTGGCCGCCAAGCGGGCCGGCGTGCCGATCGTGGTGCACGAGGCGAACGCCCGCCCGGGCCTGGCCAACAAGATCGGCGCCCGCTACAGCGACTTCGTGGCGGTCTCCACGCCGGACAGCAAGCTGCGCGACTCCCGGTACATCGGCATCCCGCTGCGCCGGACCATCGCCACCCTGGACCGCGCCGCGGCCCGCCCCGAGGCCCGCCACTACTTCGGCCTGGACCAGCGGCTGCCCACCCTGCTGGTCTCCGGCGG
The DNA here is from genome assembly GCF_040629945.1 of Kitasatospora sp. NPDC005856. Classification (NCBI taxonomy): domain Bacteria; kingdom Bacillati; phylum Actinomycetota; class Actinomycetes; order Kitasatosporales; family Streptomycetaceae; genus Kitasatospora; species Kitasatospora sp. NPDC005856. Next base: position 17,802 of record NZ_JBEXWT010000067.1, read on the forward strand.
CTCCCAGGGCGCGCGCCGGCTCAACGAGACGATCACCGCGATCGCCCCGCGGCTCCAGCAGTACGGCGTGCAGATCCTGCACGCGGTCGGCCCGAAGAACGAGCTGCCGCAGGTGGCGGACGTCCCCGGGATGCCGCCGTACCGCCCGGTGCCGTACCTGGACCGGATGGACCTCGCCTACGCGGCGGCCGACATGATGCTCTGCCGGGCCGGCGCCATGACGGTGGCCGAGCTGGCGGCCGTCGGCCTGCCCGCCGCCTTCGTCCCGCTGCCGATCGGCAACGGCGAGCAGCGGCTGAACGCCCAGCCGATGGTCAAGGCCGGCGGCGGCCTGCTGGTGGACGACGCCGAGCTGACCCCGGACTGGGTGCTCCAGAACGTGCTGCCGGTGCTCACCGACCCGCAGCGGCTGTGGGACATGAGCCGGTCGGCCGCGGAGTTCGGCCGGCGGGACGCCGACGACCTGCTGGTCGGCATGGTCTACGAGGCGATCCAGGCCCACCGCGGCGGCCGCCGCCGTGGCTGACGGCCGGCTCGCCGACCCGTTGGAGGAGGAGCTGGAGGTGGAGGAGTCCGCTCCCCGCCTCCGGCTCTCCCGGCGGGGCATCGTGGTGCTGGGCGTGCTCGGCGCGACGGTGCTCGGCGTGCTGGCCTGGCTGGTGTTCCTCTCCTCGGTCCTGGACGTGCGCAGCGTCGCGGTCCAGGGGATGAGAGACGACAAGTTGACGGCGGACCAGGTCCGCGAGGCGGTCGGCGGGCTGGCCGACGGCCCGCTGGCGCGCGTGGACCTGGACGACGTCCGGCGCCGGGTGGAGGGGATCCCCCGGGTGGCCGGGGCCGAGGTGTGGCGGGGCTGGCCGCACACCCTGCGGGTGAAGGTCGTCGAGCGCCGGGCGGTGGCCGCCGTCAAGGGCGAAGACGGCCAGTTCACCCAGGTGGATGCCGGGGGCGTGAGCTTCGCCACCGAGCCGGCCCCGCCGGAGGGCGTTCCGGTGGTCGAGCTGCGGCTCAGTCAGCAGGCGAACGACGTGGACGGGGTGATCTCCCGTTCGCAGTTGGTGCAGGGCGCGGTGGCGGTGGCCGCCGGGCTGCCGCCGGAGGTCGCCAAGCGGGCCGGCTCGGTGCTGGTGCACTCGTACGACGACATCGAGTTGCAGCTCAGCGGGGGTGCGACGGTCCGTTGGGGGAGTCCGGAGCAGATCGACCGGAAGGCCCGGGTGCTGGTCGCGCTGATGAACCAGAAGGGCACGAACTTCGACGTGACGGCGCCGGAGGCGCCGGCGGTGTCGGGATGATCCGGTAGGTTCTCTGCCTGAGGGAGGGGTTGACGCCTTGAAGTGTCGGCCCGACTCTTGGTGGTCACCCCCGGTTTCCTAAGCCGGCCGATGATCACATAGGCTCAAAAGAAAAAGGGAAGCTCGGCGTGTTCGTTGAAACGCGTGCCTGGAGCCACCTAGTGTCCTGTGTCACCAGACTGTGTTTCCTGGTGATGTGACGGAGACACAGAACTAACCCTAAAGGTCAAGTTTAGGGTTGGGGTCGGCGGTCGGCATTTCGGACATTCAGTCAGAAACCAGGCTCCCTACCCATCGACATCCGTCGGTACGGCCCCGCCCCGGGTCGGCCGACCCGGAAATTCGAGGCGAGAGGCCTTCGACGTGGCAGCACCGCAGAACTACCTCGCAGTCATCAAGGTCGTCGGAATCGGCGGCGGTGGTGTCAACGCCATCAACCGGATGATCGAGGTCGGTCTCAAGGGCGTCGAGTTCATCGCGATCAACACCGATGCGCAGGCCCTCCTGATGAGCGACGCCGACGTCAAGCTCGATGTGGGCCGTGAACTCACCCGGGGCCTCGGCGCCGGCGCCAACCCCGAGGTCGGCCGCAAGGCCGCCGAGGACCACCGCGAGGAGATCGAGGAGGTCCTCAAGGGGGCCGACATGGTCTTCGTGACCGCCGGCGAGGGCGGTGGCACGGGCACGGGCGGCGCGCCCGTCGTCGCCAACATCGCGCGCTCGCTGGGCGCCCTGACCATCGGCGTGGTCACCCGTCCGTTCACCTTCGAGGGCCGCCGCCGGGCCAACCAGGCCGAGGACGGCATCGCCGCCCTGCGCGAAGAGGTCGACACCCTCATCGTGATCCCCAACGACCGGCTGCTGTCCATTTCGGACCGCCAGGTCAGCGTTCTCGACGCCTTCCGCTCGGCCGACCAGGTCCTGCTCTCCGGTGTCCAGGGCATCACCGACCTGATCACCACCCCGGGTCTGATCAACCTCGACTTCGCCGACGTCAAGTCCGTCATGTCGGAGGCCGGTTCGGCGCTCATGGGCATCGGCTCGGCCCGCGGTGAGGACCGCGCCAAGGCCGCCGCCGTGATGGCGATCTCCTCGCCGCTGCTGGAGGCCTCGATCGACGGCGCCCGCGGCGTTCTGCTGTCCATCTCGGGCGGCTCCGACCTCGGCCTGTTCGAGATCAACGAGTCGGCCCAGCTGGTCAGCGAGGCCGCCCACCCCGAGGCGAACATCATCTTCGGCGCGGTCATCGACGACGCGCTCGGCGACGAGGTCCGGGTCACCGTCATCGCGGCCGGCTTCGACGGCGGGCAGCCGCCGGCGATCGTCCGCGACCCGGTGGTCAAGTCCACCACCCCGGAGCGCCCGGCCACCCCGCCGGCCGCCCCGGAGCGCCCGGCCGGCCGCCCGTCCTACGGGAGCATCGGCTCGGTGACGTCCCGTTCGGAGGGCGAGTCCTCGGCCGCCCCGTCGAGCCGGACCGCCGAGACCCCGGCCACCACGACCGCCGCCCCGGTGCCGCCGCAGGTGCAGCCGGTCCGGCAGCCGTTCGTGGAGAGCCCGGCCGAGGAGCTCGACGTCCCGGACTTCCTTAAGTGATCGATCACTCGATCCGCGCGGGTGCTCACTTCGCCTTCACCTCCCGGTGGGGCGGGGTGAGCACTTCGCCGTACGGGGAGCTCAACCTCGGCGGCGCGGTGGGGGACGACCCGCGGGCCGTGCGGGAGAACCGGGCGCTGGCCGCCCGGCAGCTGGGGCTCGACCCGGCCGACGTGGTCTGGATGAACCAGGTGCACGGCGCCGAGGTCGCCGTGGTGACCGAGCGCCAGCCGCTCGGTGAGGCCCCGACGGTGGACGCGGTGGTCTCCGACCGGCCGCTCGCCCTGGCGGTGCTGACCGCCGACTGCACCCCGGTGCTGCTGGCCGATCCGGTGGCGGGCGTGGTGGGCGCGGCCCACGCGGGCCGGCCCGGGCTGGCGGCCGGGGTGGTGCCCGCGGCCGTCCGGGCGATGGTCGAACTGGGCGCGGAGCCCTCGCGGATCACCGCCGCCACCGGGCCCGCGGTCTGCGGCCGCTGCTACGAGGTGCCGGCCCAGCTGCGCGCCGAGGTCGCCGCGGTGGTGCCGGAGGCCTTCGCCGAGACCTCCTGGGGGACTCCGGCGCTGGACGTGGCGGAGGGAGTCGCGGCCCAGCTGGCCGCGGCGGGGGTCAAGGACCTGGTGCGATCACCGGTCTGCACCCTTGAATCCGCCGATCACTACTCCTATCGCCGCGAGCAGCGCACCGGTCGGCTCGCGAGCTACGTCTGGTTGGGCTCTGATCAGTGATGACGAACGACATCTACGGACCGTTCCCGGGGAGCGCCGGGTTCTCGGCGGCGCTGACGGAGGGGCAGCGGGCCCGGTACGAGGAACTCGGCACCAACCTCGACGTGGTCGAGCGCCGGATCGCGGACGCGTGCGCGGCCGCCGGGCGCGACCGGGACGAGGTCACCCTGGTCGTCGTCACCAAGACCTACCCCGCCGAGGACACCGCGCTGCTGGCCGGACTCGGGGTGACGGACGTCGCGGAGAACCGCGACCAGGACGCCGCTCCCAAGGCAGAGCAGTGCAGAAACCTTCCTCTTGACTGGCACTTCGTCGGCCAGTTGCAGACCAACAAGGTCCGCTCGGTCGTCCGCTACGCGAACCACGTGCACTCGGTGGACCGGCTCCGGCTGGTCGAGTCGCTCTCCGCGGCGGTGCTCAAGGCGGAGCGCCCGGAGCTGGGCTGCCTGGTGCAGGTGGCGCTGGACAAGGCGCACGGGGAGGGCGAGCACCGGGCGGGGGTCGCGCCGGAGGACGTCGCGCAACTGGCCGACGCGATCGCCGACACGCCCGGGCTGCGACTGGACGGTGTGATGACCGTCGCTCCGCTGGCCGGCCCGCTGGCCGGAGATCCGGCCCGCGCCTTCGATCGGCTGGCGGAAATCGCAACCGCCGTACGGGCGGCCCATCCGACTGCCACCATGGTCTCCGCAGGGATGAGCGGCGACCTTGAGCAGGCGATTGCCGCCGGAGCGACACATGTGCGCGTCGGAACGGCGGTACTCGGAGTGAGGTCACCCCTCAGGTAACGTCACCGGGTAAGTAGATCAGACAGCAGGACAAAATAGGACAGAATCTAGCAGCTCTTCGGAGCGCTAGCGAACCGTGGATCGCAGCTCCGCGGTCCCCGCTCCACGAATCCGACCGGCCGTCGGGCTGACACGCCGTCGTGGAAGGACCGCGGAATCCGCAGGCGGGGCCGTACGGCCCGGGCCGGAGCCGGTCCGTACGGAACGAGCGAAGCGAGCGGCCGTCAGAAGGCGCGCGCATCGCGAAGCCGCCACCGAGCGCGAGCGAAGTGGCTATGAGCGGAGGAGACAGGAGCATGGCCGGCGCAATGCGCAAGATGGCGGTCTACCTCGGCCTCGTGGAGGACGAGACGTACGACGGCCAGGGGTACGACCCCGACGACGACTACGACGCGGACCCCGAACCGATCCGGACGGGCCAGCGGACCGAGGACATCCCCCGGCCGGCCCCGGCGCCCGCGGCCGCCGCGCCCGCCCCGGTCTCCTCGATCACCCCGCAGCCGGTGCCCGCGGCGGTGCCGATCCGGCAGGAGACTCCGAGGATGGCCCCCGTGTCGTCCATCACACCCGAACGTCGCCACAACCTGGAGAAGAGCGCACCGGTGATCATGCCCAAGGTCGTGAACGAACGAGAGCCCTACCGCATCACCACGCTGCACCCCCGGACCTACAACGAGGCCCGTACCATCGGGGAACAGTTCCGCGGCGGGACCCCCGTGATCATGAATCTGACCGAGATGGACGACACCGACGCGAAGCGCCTCGTAGACTTCGCCGCTGGACTCGTCTTCGGTCTGCACGGCAGTATCGAGCGCGTGACACAGAAGGTGTTCCTGCTGTCGCCTGCTAACGTCGATGTCACGGCGGAGGACAAGGCTCGGATCGCCGAGGGTGGGTTCTTCAACCAGAGCTGACCCGGCCACGACTTTACGTGTGGATCTGATCAACAGTGGGTTAGCGACAGGTGACGAGCGGCAGGCCCGAGGGATCGGGACCGGGGAGAGGGAAACGCGATGGACATCGTGTGGGCGGTGCTCTACTACGCCCTGACCGTCTTTCTGGTGTTCCTGCTCGTACGACTGGTCATGGACTGGGTCTTCCAGTTCGCGCGTTCGTGGCGGCCCGGCAAGGCCATGGTCCTGGTCCTGGAGGCCACGTACACTGTCACGGATCCGCCGCTCAAGCTTCTTCGGCGGCTCATTCCGCCGTTGCGTTTCGGGGGCGTGGCGCTCGACCTGTCCTTCTTCGTACTGATGATCATTGTGTATGTCCTGATCTCGCTTGTGCACCCCTAGTCGTAGGTGAGCGATGCGACAGGATGCCGGTGTGCCGACGATCACGTTGAGGTGAAGAGATGCCATTGACCCCCGAGGACGTTCGGAACAAGCAGTTCACGACCGTCCGCCTGCGTGAAGGCTATGACGAGGACGAGGTCGATGCCTTCCTCGACGAGGTCGAGGCGGAGTTGACCCGCCTCCTCCGGGAGAACGAGGACCTGCGCGCCAAGCTGGCCGCCGCGACTCGTGCCGCCGCGCAGAACCAGGCCAACCTGCGCAAGGAGCCGCAGCAGGACGCGCCCCGACAGGGCGGCGCTCCGGTGCCGGCCGCCATATCCGGTCCGCCGCTCCCCGGTCAGCAGGGTCCGGGCGGTCCGCAGCAGATGGGCCCCGGCGGCCCGCAGCAGATGGGTCCGGGTGGTCCCCAGCAGATGGGCCCCGGCGGCCCGCAGCAGCAGATGGGCAACCAGCCCCTCGGCCTGCCCGCCGGCTCCCCGCCGCAGCTTCCCGCTGCCGGCGGCCCGCAGCAGATGAACCAGACCATGGGCGGCCAGCAGCAGCTGGTCCAGCCGATGGGCGGTCAGATGCTCCAGCCCATGGGCGGCCCCGGTGGCCCGCAGCAGATGGGCAACCCGATGGGCCAGGGCATGGGCCAGCAGCAGATGCAGCCGATGGGTGGCCCCATGGGCGGCCCGCAGCAGATGGGCGGCCCCATGGGCGGCCCGATGCAGCAGCAGGGTCCCGGTGGCGACAGCGCCGCCCGGGTGCTGGCGCTCGCCCAGCAGACCGCCGACCAGGCGATCTCCGAGGCCCGTTCCGAGGCCAACAAGATCGTCGGCGAGGCGCGCAGCCGGGCCGAGGGTCTGGAGCGCGACGCCCGTGCCAAGGCCGACGCGCTGGAGCGGGACGCGCAGGAGAAGCACCGCGTCGCGATGGGGTCGCTGGAGTCGGCGCGGGCCACGCTGGAGCGCAAGGTCGAGGACCTGCGGGCGTTCGAGCGTGAGTACCGCACGCGGCTGAAGTCGTACCTGGAGACCCAGCTGCGTCAGCTGGAGTCGCAGGCCGACGACTCGCTCGCCCCGCCGCGGATCCCCGCCACCGCGTCGCTGCCGCCGGCGGCCTCGTCGATGGCTCCGGCCGGTGCCGGCGCGATGAGCGGTGGCGCACCGAGCTTCGGTGGCAACCAGCCGTCCTTCGGGGGCAACTCGCCGTCCTTCGGCGGGAACAGCTCCTTCGGCGGCAACTCCTCGGCGCCGAGCTTCGGCGGGCAGTCGACCGGTGGCAACAGCGGTGCGCCGCAGATGCAGCCGGCCGGGATGACCCAGCCGATGGCGGCGGTCCGTCCGCAGCCGCCGCAGCCGATGCAGCAGGCTCCGGCGCCGATGCGGGGCTTCCTGATCGACGAGGACGGCGACAACTGAGGTTGTAGCAGGGTTCTTTGAGGGCGTCCCCTTTCCGACCTCCGGGTCGGGGAGGGGGCGCTCTTGTTTGTGTTCGGGGGTTTGGGCTCTCGGGAGGGTGGGTGGGGGAGGTGGGGGCGTTCCCCGCGCTGGGGCGGGTGGGGTGTTCGTCGCGGGAGGGGGTGGGTGGGTACGGCGAAGCCGCCGTCACCTCGGGGTGACGGCGGCTTCGTCGGTGGGGCGTCAGGCCTTGCGGAGCTGGAAGGCCAGGCCGAGGGAGTCGTCGGCGAAGGTCTCGGAGTCCCAGTCGGCCGCGCCGGCGGCGAAGTCGGTGGCGAGGACCTCCTCGGCGACGAGGGGGCCGTGTTCGGCGATGGCCTCGGCGGTCTCCTCGGAGGTGGCGCGCCAGCGGAGGACGATGCGGTCGGCGACGTCCAGGCCGGAGTTCTTGCGGGCCTCCTGGATCTGGCGGATGGCGTCGCGGGCGATGCCGAGGCGCTTGAGTTCCGGGGTGATGGCCAGGTCGAGGGCGACGGTGGCGCCGGACTCGTTGGCGACGGCCCAGCCCTCGCGCGGGGTCTCGGTGATGATCACCTCGTCGGGGGAGAGGGTGATCGTTTCGCCGTCGAGTTCGACGCTGGTCTCGCCGGTGGCGCGGAGGTCGGCGGCGAGGCGGGCGGCGTCGGTGGCGGCGACCACCTTGGCGACGTCCTGGACGCCCTTGCCGAAACGCTTGCCCAGGGCACGGAAGTTGGCCTTGGCACTGGTGTCGACGAGCGAGCCGCCGACCTCGGCGAGCGATTCGAGGGTGGCGACGTTGAGCTCCTCGGCGATCTGCGCGCGCAGGTCGGCGGGCAGCTCCTCCCAGCCCTGGGCGGCGACCAGTGCGCGGGAGAGCGGCTGGCGGGTCTTCACGCCGGACTCGGCGCGGGTGGCCCGGCCGAGCTCGACCAGGCGGCGGACCAGGGCCATGTGCCGGGAGAGCTCGGTGTCGATCAGCGACTCGTCGGCCTCCGGCCAGGTGGCCAGGTGCACCGAGGCCGGGGCCTCCGGGGAGACCGGGACGACCAGGTCCTGCCAGACCCGCTCGGTGATGAACGGGGTGAGCGGGGCCATCAGGCGGGTGACCGTCTCCAGGGCCTCGTGCAGGGTGGCGAGCGCGGCGGCGTCGCCCTGCCAGAAGCGGCGGCGGCCGCGGCGGACGTACCAGTTGGACAGGTCGTCGACGAAGCCGGAGAGCAGCTTGCCGGCGCGCTGGGTGTCGTACGCCTCGTAGGCGGCGTCGACCTCGCGGACCAGGGTGTTCAGCTCGGAGAGCACCCAGCGGTCCAGCTGCGGGCGGTCGGCCGGGGCCGGGTCGTTCGCGGAGGGCGCCCAGTCCGAGGTGCGGGCGTACAGGGCCTGGAAGGCGACGGTGTTCCAGTAGGTGAGGAGGGTCTTGCGGACCACCTCCTGGATGGTGCCGTGGCCGACCCGGCGGGCCGACCAGGGCGAGCCGCCGGCCGCCATGAACCAGCGGACGGCGTCGGCGCCGTGCTGGTCCATCAGCGGGATCGGCTGGAGGATGTTGCCCAGGTGCTTGGACATCTTGCGGCCGTCCTCGGCCAGGATGTGGCCCAGGCAGACGACGTTCTCGTAGCTGTTCTTGTCGAACACCAGGGTGCCGACGGCCATCAGCGTGTAGAACCAGCCGCGGGTCTGGTCGATCGCCTCGGAGATGAACTGCGCCGGGTAGCGCTTCTCGAACAGCTCCTTGTTCTGGTACGGGTAGCCGTACTGGGCGAAGGGCATCGAGCCCGAGTCGTACCAGGCGTCGATGACCTCGGGCACGCGGGTGGCGGTGCCGCCGCAGTCGCGGCAGGCGAAGGTCACCGCGTCGATGTACGGGCGGTGCGGGTCGAGGTCGCTCTGGTCGGTGCCGGTGAGCTCGGACAGCTCGGCCAGCGAGCCGACGCAGGTGAGGTGGCCCTCCTCGCAGCGCCAGATCGGCAGCGGGGTGCCCCAGTAGCGGTTGCGGCTGAGCGCCCAGTCGATGTTGTTGTTCAGCCAGTCGCCGAAGCGGCCGTGCTTGACCGTCTCCGGGAACCAGTTGGTGGCCTCGTTCTCGCGGATCATCGCGTCCTTGACGGCGGTGGTCCGGATGTACCAGGACGGCTGCGCGTAGTAGAGCAGCGCGGTGTGGCAGCGCCAGCAGTGCGGGTAGCTGTGCTCGTACGGCAGGTGGCGGAAGAGCAGGCCGCGCTCCTTGAGGTCCGCGACCAGGGCCTCGTCGGCCTTCTTGAAGAACTGGCCGCCGACCAGCGGGACCTCGGGGGCGAAGGTGCCGTCGCCGAGCACCGGGTTGACCACCGGCAGGCCGTACTTGCGGCAGGTCGCGAGGTCGTCCGCGCCGAAGGCCGGGGACTGGTGGACGATGCCGGTGCCGTCCTCGGTGGTGACGTAGTCGGCGTTGAGGACGTAGTGCGCGTTCTCGATCTCGACCAGGTCGAAGGGGCGGCGGTAGGCCCAGCGTTCCATCTCGGCGCCGGTGAAGGACTCGCCGGTGGTCTCCCAGCCCTCGCCGAGCGCCTTGGCGACCAGCGGCTCGGCGACGACCAGCTTCTCGTTCCCGTCGGTGGCCACCACGTAGGTGACCTCCGGGTGGACGGCGGCGGCGGTGTTGGAGACCAGGGTCCACGGGGTGGTGGTCCACACCAGCATGGCGGCCTGGCCGGCCAGCGGGCCGCTGGTCAGCGGGAAGCGGACGAAGACCGAGGGGTCGACGACGGTCTCGTAGCCCTGGGCCAGCTCGTGGTCCGACAGGCCGGTGCCGCAGCGCGGGCACCAGGGGGCGACCCGGTGGTCCTGGACCAGCAGGCCCTTGTCGAAGATCTGCTGGAGCGACCACCAGACGGACTGGACGTACGACGGGTCCATCGTGCGGTAGGCCTCGTCGAGGTCGACCCAGTACCCCATGCGGGTGGTCAGCTCGGCGAAGGCGTCGGTGTGGCGGGTCACCGACTCGCGGCACTTGTCGTTGAACTCGGCGATGCCGTACGCCTCGATGTCCTGCTTGCCGGAGAAGCCCAGCTCCTTCTCGACGGCGAGCTCGACCGGCAGGCCGTGGCAGTCCCAGCCGGCCTTGCGGGCGACGTGGTAGCCCTTCATGGTCCGGAAGCGCGGGAAGACGTCCTTGAAGACGCGGGCCTCGATGTGGTGGGCGCCCGGCATGCCGTTGGCGGTCGGCGGGCCCTCGTAGAACACCCACTCGGGGCGACCCTCGGACTGCTCCAGACTGCGCTGGAAGATCTTGTTGTCCTGCCAGAAGGACAGGATCTGGTGCTCCAGGGCGGGCAGGTCCACCTGCGCGGGAACGGGGTTGTAGGAGTTCATCGCGGGCGTCTACCTCCGGCGGATGCTGGGACTGGATCCTCCGGAGGGACGAGACGGCCAGGCCGCCCCGCGGTACCACCCTCCTTGGCCGCGGTGCTGCGTTCGCGGCCCTCTTGTTTGGGCTTGCTGCCGGGTCTAGTGGGCCACCGCGGTGTCGCGGCGGCCGTTCTTCCGGCGGCTCCGGGGTGATCTTCCCGCCGTGCACACCCCCGGGCTCGCACCGTCCCCGGGTCGCTGGTGGCTGCGTACGTCGGTACTCGTCCCATCTGCGCCTTGCACGGCCAGTGTATCGGCCGGGTGCGCCGGTTTGTCCAAACCGTTTTCCGGCGGGCGGGCGGGGGTGTTCCGGGGGCGCTCCGGGAGCGTTCCGCGAGCGCCCCCGGGGGCGCTCGCCGACGGCGGTTAGCCGGAGTCGATGTGGGCACAAATCTCTGAGCGCACGGGGCGTGACGGTTGGGGCGCCTGCCTGGGTGGGAACGTTATGAGGCGTCGGTATGTCATGTTGTGACCGGTTTTGATCGGGATTATCGTTCCGGCACTGGAAGCCGCCGGGAACCGGCGGCTCGGTTCGTTCGTAGATGGGGTCGAAAGCCATGGCTGAGAAGGGAACCGGCGCGGGTACCGCCACCAAGCGGGCACGCAAGGCCGTGGCGGTCGACCCAGGGGAGGGGACCGTGACCACTACCGCACCGAAGAGCGGCACCGACACCGTCACCGCGCCGCGCGGCGCCGAGTCCGTGGACCCGGCCACGCTGCCGGTCCGGCCCGGCGAGGACCCGTGGACCACCGAGGAGGTCCACGAGCTGCACGACGAGCTGATCAGCGACCTCGAACGGCTCCGGAACGAGATCGACGCCGCCGAGGCGGCCATCTCCGGTCTGATGCGCGACTCCAACGACGGAGCCGGCGATGACCAGGTGGACGCCGGTACGAAGAACATCTCGCGGGAGAGCGAGCTGGCGCTGGCCAACAACGCGCGGGACAGCCTGGCCCAGACCGAGCGCGCGCTGGAGCGGCTGGAGGGCGTCGGCTTCGGCACCTGCGAGTCCTGCGGACAGGCCATCGGCAAGGCCCGGATGCAGGCCTTCCCCAGGGCGACGCTCTGCGTGCAGTGCAAGGCCAAGCAGGAACGCCGCTGAACCGGTCGACCGGAGCGACGTGGGGGGTCGGGCTTGCCGTACGCTCGACCCCGTAACGTCGCCTGAACAACGTCGCCTGACGCGTTCGTGAACGCGGGCAGGCCATCACCGTCCCACCACCCTCCCCCTCCTGCGGACCGGGGAGCTCCACCGGCAGCGGAGCGGATCATCAGTACGCAAGGTTCCCCCCAGACCCGGGACGACGCCGTCCCGTCCCCCGCCGATGCCGTGGAGGTGCCCGTGGCCGAGCCGACCGGGGCGTCCGTGGACGACGCGGCGGCCGAGAAGCCCAAGGGCCCGCGCCGGGTCGGCGTGCTGCTGGTCGTCGCGCTGCTCGCCTTCCTGATCGACCTGGGCAGCAAGCTGCTGGTGGTCGCCCGGCTGGAGAACCACGCGGCGATCAAGGTGATCGGGGACGTGGTCACCTTCCAGGTGATCCGCAACTCGGGCGCGGCCTTCGGGATGGGGCAGGCGCTGACCGTCGTCTTCACGATGATCGCCTCCGCCGTCATCGTGGTGATCTGGCGGATCGCCCGCCGCCTGTACAGCCTGCCCTGGGCGATCGCGCTCGGGCTGCTGCTCGGCGGGGCGCTGGGCAACCTCACCGACCGGCTGTTCCGCGCGCCCGGCGTGTTCCGCGGGCACGTGGTGGACTTCATCTCCGTCCAGCACTTCGCGGTCTTCAACCTCGCGGACTCGGCGATCGTCTGCGGCGGGATCCTGGTCGTGCTGCTCTCCTTCCGGGGCAGCAACCCGGACGGGACCGTCCACCAGCAGGCCGACAAGGCCGAGACGACGGAGCGGCCCGGGAAGTAGCCCCGGGCACCGGCGGACGGGGGAGGGTCGCGGTTCCGGCATACTCGTACGGGTGAGTACCGCAGCGCAGATCCGCAGCCTCCCCGTACCCGACGGCCTGGAGGGCGAGCGCCTCGACGCCGCCCTGGCCCGGATGTTCGGCTTCTCCCGGACCAAGGCCGCCGAGCTGGCCGCCGACGGCAAGGTGACGCTCGACGGCACCATGGCCGGCAAGTCGGACCGGGTGACCGCCGGCTCCTGGCTGGAGGTCGAGATCCCGGCCCCGGCCGCGCCGGTGCGGATCGTCGCCGAGGCCGTCGAGGGCATGCGCATCGTCCACGACGACGAGGACATCGTGCTGGTCGACAAGCCGGTCGGCGTCGCCGCGCACCCCAGCCCGGGCTGGACCGGCCCCACCGTGATCGGCGGGCTGGCCGCGGCCGGGTACCGGATCTCCACCTCGGGCGCCGCCGAGCGTCAGGGCATCGTGCACCGGCTGGACGTCGGCACCTCCGGGCTGATGGTGGTCGCCAAGTCCGAGCGCGCCTACACCGACCTCAAGCGGCAGTTCCACGACCGGATCACCGACAAGCGGTACCACACCCTGGTGCAGGGCCACCCGGACCCGATGAGCGGGACGGTGGACGCGCCGATCGGGCGGCACCCCAGCTCGGACTGGAAGTGGGCCGTCACCCAGGACGGCAAGCCGTCCGTCACCCACTACGACCTGATCGAGGCGTACCGGGCCGCGTCGCTGCTGGCGATCAAGCTGGAGACCGGGCGCACCCACCAGATCCGCGTCCACATGTCCGCGCTGCGCCACCCCTGCGTGGGCGACCTGACGTACGGCGCCGACCCGACGCTGGCCAAGCGGCTGGGCCTGACCCGGCAGTGGCTGCACGCGGTGTCGCTCGGCTTCGAGCACCCGGCGGACGGGCAGTGGGTCGAGTTCTCCAGCGAGTACCCGGCGGACCTGGCGAAGGCGCTGGACATCATCACCGCGGAGAGCTGAGTGACGGCCGCGACCATCCGGATCGCCGAGGCGGACGCCGACCTGGAGCTGGTGCGGGCCGTCCGGCGCGAGGTGTTCGTCGTCGAGCAGAACGTGCCGGAGGAGCTGGAGTACGACGAGTACGACGCGACCTCCGTGCACCTGCTGGCCGTCGGGGCCGACGGGGCCGCGTTGGGCACCGGTCGGCTGATCTTCGGTGAGCAGGCGCGGAAGCTGACCGGCGGCGTCGAGGGGCGCGTGCTGCTCGGGCGGCTCGCGGTCGTGGCGGCGGCCCGGGGGACGGGACTGGGCGCGGAGCTCGTGCGGGCGATCGAGGCCGCGGGCGCCGAGCGCGGGGGCGCCGAGGTCGAGCTGCACGCGCAGGTGCGGGCGCTCGGGTTCTACGAGCGGCTGGGGTACGTGGCCGAGGGGCCGGTGTACGACGACGCGGGGATCGCGCACCGGACGATGACCCGGGTGCTGTAGGTCCTGTCCGGCGGATGGCCGGTCGCACGGTTCCCCGTGCCCCTCCGGGGGTGCGGGGAACCGCTGTTCCCGCGGGCGCGGCTCAGGTGTCGGTGGTGCGCAGGCGAGGGAGGGCGTGGGGGTGCTCGTCGCGCAGGTGGGCGACGAGCTGTTCGCGGATGTCGAAGCGGAGCTGGGCGGCGTCGTCCGGGGTGCGGGCGGTCATGGTGGCGCGGACGACGATGGTGCTGGGCGTGGTGTCGGTGACCTGGAGGGCCCACTCCTCGCCGTCCCAGAGCGGGTGCCGGTCCAGGCGGGCGCGCAGGACGGCGCGCAGCTCGTCCACCCGGGTGGTGTGGTCGAGGTGGAGCAGCACGGCGGCGAGCAGGCCGGGGTCGCGGCGGGTCCAGTTCTCGAAGGGCTTGTTGACGAAGTACGAGACCGGGACGACCAGTCGGCGGTAGTCCCAGAGCCGGACCACCAGGTAGGTGAGGGTGATCTCCTCGACGATGCCCTGCTGGCCGTCCACCACCACGGTGTCGCCGATCCGGACGGTGTCGCTGAAGGCGATCTGGAGGCCGGCGAAGAAGTTGCCCAGGGTGCTCTGGGCGGCGATGCCGGCCACGATGCCGATGATGCCCGCCGAGGCGAGCAGGCTGGCGCCGATGGTGCGCATGGCGGAGAAGGTCAGCAGCATCACGGCCACCGTGACCACGACGATCAGCGCGCTGACCACCCGGCGGAGCATGCCGACCTGGGTGCGCGCCCGCTGGACCCGGGCCGGGTCGTCGACGCGGGTCTCGTAGCGGCTGAGCACGGCCCCCAGGAGGGCGGCCACCACGCGGACGGTGAGCCAGCCGAGCGATGCGACCAGGAGCAGCTGGAGCAGGTGCTGGGCGCCGGCGTCGCCCTTCAGGTGGAAGACCCGTTCGAGCGGTCTGGCGGCGAGCAGCAGGGCCGACACCACGGAGAGCTGGAGCGGGATCCGGCAGCGGCGGAGCAGCGGCCAGACCGGTGCCGAGGGGTTGCGGGCGGCGATCCGCTGGAGGGCCTGGTCGACGATCCAGCCGATCGCCAGGGTGGCGGCGACGGTGGCGAGCAGCGAGATCAGCGGCCAGGGCATGGGCCGTACGATACTCGGGCGCAGTGGGGCGAACCGGGCGAAAGGGTGCGGTGGCCTTATCGGGCGCCTACCCGGACGGCGGATACGATCAGCGCCCATGGAGTTCGGTGGGGCATGGCGTCGCTGGCGCGCCCGGGGAACAACGGTCGGACGCAGGCTGCTGGCCGGGGCGGTGGCCCTGGTGGTGGTGGCCGCGGCCGGCACCGCGACGGTGGCGTCCGGCGGTGAGCGGACGGTCCATCAGGAGGACCGTTTCCTCGGCATGCCCGAGACGCCCGGCAGCGCCCAGCAGATCCAGTTGGACACCTCCTTCTTCACCACCGGCGGCGGTCCGCGCCCGGCGGTGCTGCTGGCGCACGGCTTCGGCGGCTCCAAGGAGGGCGAGCGCGATCGCGCCGAGCAGCTGGCCCGGCAGGGGTACGCGGTGCTGACCTGGTCGGCACGCGGCTTCGGACACTCGGGCGGGAAGATCGGGCTGAACGCGCCGGACCGCGAGGTCGAGGACGTCAGGCACCTGGTGGACTGGCTGGCCCAGCGCCCCGAGGTGCAGCTGGACGCCGCCGGCGACCCGAAGGTCGGCATCACCGGCGCCTCGTACGGCGGTGCGGTCTCGCTGCTGGCCTCCGCGTACGACCACCGGATCGACGCCGTCGCCACCCAGATCACCTGGTGGAACCTGGCCGACGCGCTGTTCCCGCAGGGCGTCCGGGGCTCCGGCGCGGCGGACGGCGTGTTCAAGAAGCTGTGGGCCGGGATCTTCTTCACCACCGGCTCGGCCGGGGACCTCGGGCCCTCGGGCGAGGCGCCGCGGGAGAGCGGCGGCCCCAAGCCGGCCGCGGACGGGCCGGTCGGCTGCGGGCGGTTCCTGGAGTCGCTCTGCCGGATGTACGAGCGGGTCGCCACCGCCGGGCACGCCGATCCGGAGGCCGTCGCGCTGCTGGAGCGCTCCAGCCCGTCCTCGGTGGCGGCCCGGCTCAAGGCGCCCACGCTGGTGGTGCAGGGGCAGCAGGACTCGCTGTTCCCGCTGGACCAGGGCGACCGCATCGCCGAGGCGGTGGCCGCCAACGGCGCGCCGGTCGCGGTGGACTGGTTCGCCGGCGGGCACGACGGCGGGACCGACACCAGCGCGCGGGTCGACGACCGGGTGACGGCCTGGTTCGACCACCACCTGAAGGGTCGGGACGTCGACACCGGCGCCGCGTTCCGGGTCACCCGCACCGGCGGAGTCGACTCGACCGGCTTCCAGGCCGTGCTGCGCGGAGCCGGCGCCGACCGCTACCCGGGGCTGGGCGGAACCGGCTCGCGCAGCGTCGAGCTGGCGGGCGGCGAGCAGACCCTCGCCAACCCGCCCGGCGGCGCGCCGCCCGGGATCTCGACCCTGCCGGGCGTCGGAGCGCTCAGCCAGGCGGCCTCGCTGGGCGCCGGGCTCTCCCTGGACTTCCCCGGGCAGAACGCCGCCTTCGACTCGGCGCCGCTGGACACGCCGCTCCACCTGACCGGGCAGCCGACCGTGCCGCTGCGGGTGACGGCGGACCGGCCGGACGCCGTGCTGTTCGCGAAGCTGTACGACGTCGGGCCGGACGGCAAGGCGGTGCTGCCGCAGCAGCTCGCCGCCCCGCTGCGGGTCACCGGCGCGGACGCCGGGCAGACCGTCACGGTGGCGCTGCCGACCGTCGACCACACCTTCCCGGCCGGGCACCGGGTGCGGCTGGTGCTGGCGAGCACCGACCTCGCCTACGCCTCCCCGGTCGAGCCGGCCACCTACCGGGTGGCGCCGGCCGGGGCGCTCACCGTGCCGACCGTCGAGGAACTGGTCACCGAGGCGGCGCCGCTGCCCTCGCGCACCTGGCTGCTGCCGGTGATCGCCGTCCTGGTGGCCGCGGCCCTGCTGCTGGCACCGAGGCTGCGCCGCCGCCGGGCCGCCGCCGGGCCCGGCTTCGACCCGGAGCTGGCCGCGGTGCCGCTGCGGATCAGCGGGCTTAGCAAGCGCTACAAGGGCGCCCAGGACCGGTACGCCGTACGGGAGTTGGACTTCCGGGTGGAGCAGGGGCAGGTGCTCGGACTGCTCGGGCCGAACGGCGCGGGCAAGACCACCACGCTGCGGATGCTGATGGGACTCATCCGGCCGGACGCCGGGGAGATCCGGATCTTCGGGCACCTGGTGCGGCCCGGTGCGCCGGTGCTGTCGCGGGTCGGGGCGTTCGTGGAGGGCGCGGGCTTCCTGCCGCACCTCACCGGGCGGGCCAACCTGCGGCTGTACTGGCAGGCGACCGGACGGCCGGAGGCCGACGCCCGCTTCGACGAGGCGCTGGCCATCGCCGGGCTCGGCGAGGCGCTGGACCGCGCGGTGCGGACGTACTCGCAGGGCATGCGGCAGCGGCTGGCGATCGCGCAGGCGATGCTCGGGATGCCGGACCTGCTGATCCTGGACGAGCCGACCAACGGGCTGGACCCGCCGCAGATCCGCGAGATGCGCGAGGTGATGATCCGGTACGCGGCCGGCGGGCGGACCGTGATCGTGTCGAGCCACCTGCTGTCCGAGGTCGAGCAGAGCTGCACGGACCTGGTGGTGATGGACCGCGGGCAGCTGGTCACGGCCGGCCCGGTCGGGGACATCGTGGGCGCCGGGGAGCTGCTGATGATCGGCGTCGCCGGCCCGTACGACCCGGCGCCGGTGGTCGAGAAGCTGGCCGCGCTGGCCGGGGTCGGCTCGGCGGAGGCCGTCGACGGCGGCCTGTTGGTGCGCCTGGACGGACTGGCGGCGAGCGCGCTGCTGGCCGAACTGGTGCGGATGGAGGTGCCGGTGGAGAGCGTCGGGCCGCAGCAGCGGCTGGAGGACGCGTTCCTGTCGTTGATCGGAGGTGGAGCGTGAGCGTCGTCCCGGTGGAGCACGCCGAGTCGAAGGACCGCGCCGTGTCGATGGACCACGCCGAGGGGTACCGGGCGAGCCGGACGCTGCCGCTGCGGGTGGAGGCGATGCGGCAGCTGCGCCGGCGCCGCACGCTGGTGATCGGCGCGGTGCTGGCCGCCATGCCGTTCGTCATCCTGGCCGCGTTCCAGATCGGCGGCACCCCGGGCCGTCCGGGCCGGACCACCTTCATCGAGCTGGCCACCGCCTCGGGGGCCAACTTCGCGGTCACCATGCTGTTCGTCGGCACCGGCTTCATGCTGGTCATCCCCGTCGCGCTGTTCTGCGGGGACACCGTCGCCTCCGAGGCCAGCTGGTCCTCGCTGCGCTACCTCCTGGCCGCACCGGTGCCCCGGGCCCGGCTGCTGGCCCGCAAGTTCGCCGTCGGGCTGGTGTTCTCGGCGGCGGCGGTGGTGATGCTGCCCGCGATCGGGCTGGTCGTCGGCACGGCCGCGTACGGTTGGGGGGACCTCAAGCTGCCCGCCGGGGTCAGCCTGCCGGCCGGGCAGGCGTTGCCCCGGATCGCGATCGCGGTGGCCTTCGTCTTCCTCAGCGAGCTCGTGATCGCGGCGCTCGCCTTCTGGCTCTCCACCGCGACGGACGCGCCGCTGGGCGCGGTCGGCGGCGCGGTGTTCGCCTCGATCATCACCGGGGTGCTGGACGCCGTCACCGCGCTGGGCGACCTGCGGGAGTGGCTGCCGGCGCACTGGCAGTACTCCTGGGCGGACGCGCTGCAGCCGCAGCTGGAATGGGGCGGCATGGTGCAGGGCGTCTCGCTGTCGATCTCGTACGCGGTGGTGCTGCTGGCGCTGGCGTTCCGGGGGTTCGCGCGCACGGACGTGGTGTCCTAGACGCGGTGGCGCGGACGCGGACGCGGACGCGGACGTGGGTGCGGTGGGCGCGGTGGCGTGGGCGGGGTGTCGTCGGCGTGCGGTGGGGCACCGGCGCGGCATGCGGGATCATGGGTGGGTAGCTGACCTCGCTGGTGAAGGACCCGAACCGTGGCCCAGATCGTCCTCTTCCACTCCGCCTACGGACTGCGCCCCGCCGTGCGCGCCGCCGCCGAGCGGCTGCGCGCCGCCGGGCACGCCGTGCACACGCCCGACCTGTTCGACGGGCGGACCTTCGAGTCCGTCGAGGAGGCGCAGGAGTTCCAGGAGGAGCTCGGCGGCCGTGACGAGCTGCTCCGGCGGGCGGTGACGGCGTCCGCGCCGATCTCCGAGGGCGGGCTGGTGTACGCCGGCTTCTCGCTCGGCGGCGCGGTGGCGCAGAACCTGGCGCTGGCCGACGAGAAGGCCCGCGGACTGCTGCTCCTGCACGGCACCTCCGACCTGCGGGAGGACGCGGCCACCGAGATCCCGGTGCAGCTGCACATCGCGGAGCCGGACCCGTTCGAGCCGGAGGACTGGCTGAACGCCTGGTACCTGCGGATGCGGCGGGCCGGGGCCGAGGTGGAGGTGCACCGCTACCGGGGCGCCGGGCACCTGTTCACCGACCCGGAGCTGCCGGACTACGACGAGGAGGCCGCCGAGCGGGCCTGGGCGGCGTCGCTGGACTTCCTCGCGGAGCTGGACGACTGAGAGGCGGTCGGGAGCGCCGTCCGGTCCGGGGATCGGACGGACGCGGAGGCCGTGAAGGCCGTGAAGGCCGGGTCGAGGCGGGTGCCTCGGCCCGGCCTTCGGCGTTGCCGGGGGGTGTTTCGCCTGGTCACCGAGGGTCTGGTGGGGCTCGTGGTACCGGTGTGAACGGGTGTGACGAAGCCTCCGGGGGACGCCCGGGAGGCGGCGGAAGTGCCGGTTGCGTGCCGGAAGGACTGTTTCCGGACAGCTACGCTGGGTGATCAACACGGCGGTGGTCCAGACCTCTTGTCGGGCATGTGCCACCCTGCCAGCACCGATGATCGAGCTGCGAACTGTTGTTCACCGAACGGCCGCCCCCGCGTCACCGCCCGACGGCCGGTCAGGATGACCGGAATTTCCATGGCGTCGTTGATCTCCCGAGAAATCTCTCCATAGCATCACGGTGCACTCCAGCCTTCCCGGCTTCCCGGTCTCCCGAATCCGCGGAAATCCTGTCGAGTCATTTCCCGTGTGACATAAGCATCGGAGCGGCACATGCTTGTTCTCGGAATCACCAACAACGACCTGGCGGGCGCCTGCCTCGTCCAGGACGGAACCGTCGTCGCGGCCGTCAGCGAGGAGCGGTTCACCCGGATCAAGGACCACAAGGCCTGGCCGGAACAGTCGATCGACTACGTCCTGAAGGAGGCCGGGGTCACCCTTTCCGACGTCGACCGGGTCGCCTACGGATGGCAGGCGGGATTCAGCGCCGAAAAGCACCTGCTGCTCTACGTGGACCGCATTTCGGAGGAGGCCCGGCTGCGTCCCGAGGCGATTCCGCACCTGCGCAAGCGGATATCCGACGAAATCGTGAACGACCGCGAGAAGCGCGGCGAGTTCGATGCCTTCATCGAGGAGAACGGCCTGCGCGGCAAGGTGGTTCACGTCGACCACCACGAGTCGCACGGCCTGGGCGCCTTCCTCTGCTCCCCGTTCGACGAGGCCCTCGTGGTCACCTGTGACGGCCGCGGGGACTTCCAGTCCCTCACCGTCACGCACTACTTCCCCGGCGGCGAGGAGGTGCTCCAGCGCGAGACCTCGATCGACAGCCTCGGCTACTTCTACGGCCGGATCACCAAGCTGCTCGGCTTCCGGCCCAACCGGCACGAGGGCAAGATCACCGGTCTGGCCGCCAACGGCGACCCGGAGAAGCTCCTCCCGCTGATGCGCCGGATGATCGACGTCGAGGAGAACGGCGCGATCCGCGCCCGCTGCGGGGACTGGTACCAGCCCTCCTACGAGGGCTACTCCGAGGAACTGCTGCGCGAGATCGCCACCCACGAGCCGGCCGACGTCGCGGCGGCGGCCCAGCGGCACGTGGAGAACCTGCTGACCGCCGTGGTGGCGCGGCACATCGGCAAGGTGCCCGGCGGCAACGTCTGCCTGTCCGGCGGGGTGTTCGCCAACGTGAAGCTCAACCAGCGGATCTTCGAGACCGAGGGCGTGCGGAACGTCTACGTGCTGCCGCCGATGGGCGACGGCGGGCTGCCGCTGCAGGCCGCCGTGATCGTGGCGCACCGGGAGACCGGGGAGCGCCCGCGGGTGCCCTCGATGGCGCTCGGGCCGGACGCGGCCATCGCCGAGGGGCGGCTGGAGGAGATCCTGCGCGACTACCCCGAGCTGCGCTACCGCCGCATCGGCGAGGGCATGCGGGACGTCCTGCTCGCCGCGCTGGAGGCGGACCAGGTCATCGGCACGTACCGCGGCCGGATGGAGTTCGGCCCGCGCGCGCTCGGCCGGCGCAGCGTGATCTACGGCACCGCCGACGTGACGATGAACGACTGGCTCAACAAGCGCCTGAACCGCACCGAGTTCATGCCCTTCGCACCGATCACCGCCGAGGACCTGGCGGCCGACTGCTACGTGGGCTGGGAGCCGGAGCAGCCGTCGGCGCTGTTCATGACGATCACGTACGACTGCCACGAGACGTTCGCCAAGGCCTGCCCGGCCGTGGTGCACGTGGACAACACCGCCCGTCCGCAGATCGTCCGGGCCCAGGACGACCCGTTCCTGCACGGGCTGCTGATGGCCTGGTACGAGCGCAGCGGCCAGGCGGCGCTGGTGAACACCTCGTTCAACAAGCACGAGGAGCCGATCGTGGGGTCGCACCGCGATGCGCTCGACCCGGTGGCCGACGACGTGGTGGACCTGCTCCTGGTCGACGACGTCTACCTGGTCTGGAAGGACTCGGCGGACGGGTTCATGGCGGGCCGGTCGGTCTAGGGCGATCGGGCCGGGCCGTCCGGGGCCATCGGGCCGGGCCGACGGATGAGGTCTAGTCCAGTTGACCATTCGGCTCAATAGTTGAACTATCGTCAGATCGTATGCCGTAAGCGCCGAGTGAGGAGACCGATGCAGCCGCAGGCAGCCGGAACGCGGTACGAGGTCGAGGCCGTCGTCTTCGACATGGACGGGGTCCTGATCGACTCGCGGCCCGTGATCGAGGAGGCGTGGCGGACGGTCGCCCGGCGTCACGGCCGGGTGCTGGCCGACCCGGAGATCGAGGAGTACGTCCACGGGCGGACCGGCGACCAGACCGTGCGGCTGATCTTCCCGCACCACTCGGACGCCGACCGGAAGGCGATCTGGGCCGAGGTGGACACCGTCGAGGAGGAGGCCCCGTACCGGGCCGTCCCCGGCGCCGACGGGCTCGCCACCCGGCTCCGGCAGGCCGGCGTGCCCGTCGGGCTGGCCACCAGCAGCTGGACCCGGAAGATCGACAACGCCCTGGGCGGGCTCGGCCTGCTCGACGTCTTCCGGGTGCGGGTCACCCGGGACGACGTCGAGCGGGGCAAGCCGCACCCCGACCCGTACCTGTCCGCCTGCCGCGGGCTCGGGATCCGGCCGCAGCGCACGCTGGTCTTCGAGGACTCCGTCAGCGGCGTCCGCTCGGCGGTCACGGCGGGCGCGGTGTGCGTCGGGATCGGCGGGCGGGCCCTGGTGGAGGCCGGTGCGGTCGTCGCCGTGCCGGACTTCACGGCGCTGGCGGTGGACGGGGTCGCGGGGACGATCACACTGACCGACCCGGACGGGCTGGTCACCGTGGCGCTCACGGTCGGCCCCGACGGTGGCTGAGGCGGTGCCGGTCGCGGCGGGGGCGGAGGCGGCGGCGGGGCCGACCGCGCCGGTGATGGCCAGGTCGGCGGCGGTCTCGGCGTTCGGCGTGTTCCTGGTCCTCGGCGTGCTCACCGCCTCGCTCGGTGCCTCGCTCCCCTTCCTGCGGGAGCGGTTCGGCGCCGAGCACGAGGTCGGGCGGGTGGTCTCCGCGTACAACCTCGGCGCGCTCGCGGCGACCGTCTGCATCGGGCTGCTCGGGCGGCGGCTGAACGTCCGGGCGGCGCCGCCCGTCCTGCTCGCCGTCTTCGCGGCGGGCGCGGCCGGGATGGCGGCGAGCCCCGGCTGGGCCGCCTACCTCGGCTGCGCGGCGGTCACCGGCATCGGTTACGGCGGATTGGCGCTCACCCTCAACACGGCGTTCGCGCGCGGGTTCGCGGGCAACAGCGTGGTGATGGTCAACCGGCTCAACGCCGTCTTCGGGATCGGCGCGATGCTGGGCCCGCTGGCCGCCGGGGCCGTCGGGCACGCGGACATCCGCCTGTTGGCGCTGGCGGCGGCGGTGTGCGCGCTGCCGTGCTTCCTGGTCGGACGGGCGGGGGCGGTGCTCGACGTCCCCGAGGCCGGGTCGGGGCCGCAGGGCGGTCCAGGCGTGCGGGTCGGGCTGGGGCTGCTGCCGTTCCTGCTGGTGGGCCTGGTGTACGCGGGCATGGAGACCAGCATCGGCACCTGGCAGTCGACCCAGCTGGTGCGCGACGGCTGGAGCACCGAGGCGGCGACCGCGGCGGCCTCGGGGTTCTGGGCCGGGATGGCGCTCGGGCGCCTGGTCGTCCCGCAGCTGACCAGGCGCCTGCCGGGCCGCACCACCCTGCCGGCGTACCTGGCGGCAGCCCTCGCGGCGTTGCTGCTGGCCGCCGTGCCGCACCTCGCCGTGGTGGCCTACCCGCTGGCCGGGCTGGCGATGGCGCCGGTGCTGCCGACCCTGATCGCGTGGGTCTCCGGAGTCGCGGAGGTCCCGCAGCAGGCGACCTCCGTGCTGACGCTCTGCTGCATGCTGGGCAACGCCGTGGTGCCGGCCGTGGTGGGGGCGCTCGGCGGGTCGGGCGGGGCGGTGGTGATCCCGCTGGTGCTGGCCGCGGCCTGCCTGCTCTGCCTCGGGCTCGCGGTGTGGCTGCGGGCCGTCCGGCGGTAGGGGCGGTTGCGCGCGGAGAGGACACCCCCGCCCGACGAGGACGCCTGACGGGTTGCGGCACGATTGATCCCGTGACGCAGAGGAGATACGAGTACGCCCCGGCCGGAAGCCTGCCCGGCTTGTTGCAGCGCGGCCGAGGCCTGGGCGCGCGGATGGCGGCGGAGGATCCGTCCTCGGCCACCGGCCTCGTCCTCGGATGCATCCGCTGGGACTGGCGCTGGGACGCACAGGTCGACCACCGGCACCTGTATCTGACGCGCCTGGTCAGAGACCTTGATCTTGAGGGAACGATCCTTCCCCGGGACGGCGAACGTGCCTGTGACAACGACGTGACGACGGCCACTCGCCCGCTGCCCGACCTGCTGGATGCTCTGGAGCAGCACTGGGTGGACCAGGCCTGGTGCGG
The DNA here is from genome assembly GCF_040629945.1 of Kitasatospora sp. NPDC005856. Taxonomy (NCBI): domain Bacteria; kingdom Bacillati; phylum Actinomycetota; class Actinomycetes; order Kitasatosporales; family Streptomycetaceae; genus Kitasatospora; species Kitasatospora sp. NPDC005856. Next base: position 41,950 of record NZ_JBEXWT010000067.1, read on the forward strand.
ACCGGCCGCCCTCGCCCGGCAGCTGGCCGAGTACGGCCCCGAGGCAGCCGCCGCCGCCTCCCTGTTGCGCCGGTTCTGGCTCCACACCCCGCACTCGTACGAGCGGGCCGCGTACCTGGAGGCGCTGGCGGAGGTGGCGCCGACGGGCCTGGGCGAGATCCACGTCGAGTGCCTGTGGGACTGCGAGCCGAACTCACGCCTGCTCGGCATCGAGCACGCCCCGGACCGTCCGGAGGTGAGGCAGCGCCTCGCCTACCTCCGGGACGATCCGATGGAGGAGCCGGCGGTCAGGGCCGCCGCCCGTGAGCGGGGTCAGAGGCCCGGGATGCGGCCGTTGCGGTAGAGGTCCACGAAGAGCTGGTGGTCCGCGCGGGCCTGGGCGCCGTACGCGTGGGCGAACTCGACGAGCATCGCGGTGAACCCGGCCGAGTCCCGGCTGATGGCCTCGTGGATCGCGTGCTCGGTCGAGAACGGCACCAGCGTGTGCCCGCTGGACGACTCGTCCGCGGCCGCGTGCATGGTCGCCGTCGCCCGGCCCAGGTACTCCGTCACGGCCAGCAGGTCGGAGGGCTCGTTGAGGTCCGTCCAGTCCAGGTCCGTCGCGTACGGCGACACCTCGGCGACCAGTTGTCCCCGCCCGCGCAGTTCCGTGTACCCCAGCCACGGGTCGCTGTGCGCCTGGAGCGCCCGCTGGGAGATCACCGTGCGGTGCCCCTCGTGCTCGAAGTAGCCGGCGATCGCCGGATCGGTGACGTGCCGCGCCACCGCAGGCGTCTGCCCCTGCTTCATGTAGATGATCACGTCGTTCTCCAGGGCGTCCGTGTGCCCCTCCAGCAGCAGGTTGTACGAGGGCAGCCCCGCGGAGCCGATGCCGATGCCCCGCCGCCCGACGACGTCCTTGACCTTCAGCGATTCCGGCCGCGTCCGGGAGGCCGGCGGCAGGGTGTCCAGGTACGCCTCGAACGCGGTCAGCACCTCGGCCTTGGTCGGCTCGTCGAGCTCGATCGCGCCGCCGCCCAGGCGGAAGCGGCGGTCGTAGCCCTCGACCACGGTGTCCCCGTCGAGGAGCCCGACCCGGGTCTGCAGGCGGGCCTGCCGCAGCGTCTCCAGCACCGGACCGCTCGCCGTCTCCAGGGTGTACGGCGCGGTGTCGGCGGAGTCCACGTGCGCCACGATCCGCTGCCGGTAGGCCTCGGCGAAGGCCGTGACCAGCTGGGTGATCGTCTCGTCGGACAGCGCCTTGGCGTAGCCGATCAGTGCCAGCGAGGCGGCCAGGCGCTGGACGTCCCAGGTGAAGGCCCCGACGTAGGCCTCGTCGAAGTCGTTGACGTTGAAGACCAGCCGCCCCTCGGCGTTCAGGTACGTGCCGAAGTTCTCCGCGTGCAGGTCGCCGTGGATCCACACCCGGCTGGTGCGCTCGTCCAGGAACGGCGCGCCGAAGGCGGCGTACGGGCCCGACACCAGGTCGGCGTAGTAGAGCGCGGCGGTGCCCCGGTAGAAGGCGAAGGCGGAGGCGGCCATCTTCCGGAACTTCACCCGGAAGGCCGCCGGGTCCTGGGCGAGGAGGTCGCCGAAGGCCGTCTCGAAGACGCCGAGCACGGCCTCGGCACGGTCGGGTGCGGCGGGCTGCGGGTGTGACATGAGCGTTCCTTCGAAGGCGGGGCGGGTGAACGGAGAGCGGTGGCTCCGGAGGCTAGAGTAGGAGCGTGAACGTGTGAGTGGTGGTCCGGGCCCCGAGAGGTGCTCCGGGCCACATCCATTTCCAGGGGCATCCCCTGTGACCTGCACGTTCGCCGGCCCACCAGACCAGCACCAGAGCCTCCGGAGGCCCCGCCTTGAGCGACCAGCCGTTCGCGCATCTGCACGTCCACACCGAGTACTCGATGCTGGACGGTGCCGCCCGGCTGAAGCAGATGTTCAAGGAGGTCGAGCGCCTCGGCCAGACCCACGTGGCCATGACCGACCACGGCAACATGTACGGCGCCGCCGAGTTCCACCGGCAGGCCACCGACGCCGGGATCACCCCCGTGATCGGCATCGAGGCGTACGTCGCCCCGGAGTCCCGCTCCAACACCAAGCGCATCCTGTGGGGCCAGCCGCACCAGAAGCGGGACGACGTCTCCGCGTCCGGCGCGTACACCCACAAGACCATCTGGGCCCGCAACAAGGAGGGCCTGCACAACCTCTTCAAGCTGACCTCGCGCTCCTACGCCGAGGGCTGGCTGGTGAAGTGGCCCCGGATGGACAAGGAGCTGATCTCCGAGCTGTCCGGCGGCCTGATGGCCACCACCGGCTGCCCCTCCGGCGAGCTGCAGACCCGGCTGCGCCTCGGCCAGTTCGACGAGGCCCTGAGGTCCGCCGCCGAGTACCAGGAGATCTTCGGCAAGGAGAACTACTTCCTGGAGCTGATGGACCACGGCCTCGACATCGAGAAGCGGGTCCGCGACGGGCTGATCGAGATCGGGAAGAAGCTCGGCATCCCCCCGGTCGTCACCAACGACTCGCACTACACCACCGAGGCCGACGCCGGCGCCCACGACCTGCTGCTCTGCGTGCAGACCGGCAAGAACCTCTCCGACCCGGACCGCTTCCGCTTCGACGGCACCGGCTACTACATCAAGTCGGCCGCCGAGATGTACGCGCTGGACCAGTCGGACGCCTGGCAGGAGGGCTGCCGCAACAGCCAGCTGCTGGTGGCCGAGCGGGTCGACACCGAGGGCATGTTCAAGTTCAAGAACCTGATGCCCCGCTTCCCCATCCCGGAGGGCTTCGAGTCCGAGGCGGACTTCTTCAAGTCCAAGGTCTGGGAGGGCATGGACTGGCGCTTCCCGGGCGGGTACGACGAGGAGCACAAGAAGCTCGCCGAGTACGAGATGGACACCATCATCCAGATGGGGTTCCCGGCGTACTTCCTCGTGGTCGCGGACTTCATCATGTGGGCCAAGAGCCAGGGCATCGCGGTGGGCCCCGGCCGTGGTTCGGCGGCCGGCTCGCTGGTCGCGTACGCGATGGGCATCACCGACCTCGACCCCATCCCGCACGGCCTGATCTTCGAGCGCTTCCTCAACCCCGAGCGCATCTCCATGCCCGATGTCGACATCGACTTCGACGAGCGCCGGCGCGGTGACGTGATCCGCTACGTGACCGAGAAGTGGGGATCCGACAAGGTCGCCATGATCGTCACGTACGGCACCATCAAGGCGAAGGCCGCCATCAAGGACTCCTCGCGCGTCCTCGGCTACCCGTACGCGATGGGCGACCGGATCACCAAGGCGATGCCGCCGGACGTCATGGGCAAGGGCATCCCGCTCTCCGGCATCACCGACTCCTCGCACCCGCGCTACAGCGAGGCCGGCGAGATCCGCGGGCTGTACGAGACCGACCCGGACGTCCGGAAGGTCATCGACACCGCGCGCGGCATCGAGGGCCTGATCCGCCAGCCCGGTGTGCACGCCGCCGGCGTCATCATGTCCGCCGAGCCGCTGACCGACCACATCCCGGTCTGGACCCGGCACACCGACGGCGTCACCATCACGCAGTTCGACTACCCGACTTGTGAGGGCCTCGGCCTCCTCAAGATGGACTTCCTCGGCCTGCGCAACCTGACGATCATGGACGACGCCGTCAAGGCGATCGAGAAGAACAAGGGCATCAAGATCAACCTGCTTGATCTGCCCCTGGACGACAAGCCGACCTACGAACTCCTCGCCCGCGGTGACACGCTCGGCGTCTTCCAGCTCGACGGCGGGCCGATGCGCTCGCTGCTGCGCCTGATGAAGCCCGACAACTTCGAGGACATCTCCGCCGTCCTGGCGCTGTACCGCCCGGGCCCGATGGGCGTCAACTCCCACACCAACTACGCGCTGCGCAAGAACGGCCAGCAGGAGATCACCCCGATCCACCCGGAGCTGGAGAAGCCCCTGGAGGAGGTGCTCCGGCCGACGTACGGCCTGATCGTCTACCAGGAGCAGGTGCAGAAGGCCGCGCAGATCCTGGCCGGCTACTCGCTCGGTCAGGCGGACCTGCTGCGCCGTGCGATGGGCAAGAAGAAGAAGGAGATCCTGGAGGCGGAGTTCGTCCCCTTCCAGAAGGGCTGCCGCGAGCGCGGCTACTCCGACGCGGCCATCCAGGCCGTGTGGGACGTCCTCGTCCCCTTCTCCGGCTACGCGTTCAACAAGGCGCACACCGCCGGGTACGGGCTGGTCTCGTACTGGACGGCCTACCTCAAGGCCAACTTCCCGGCCGAGTACATGTCCGGCCTGCTCACCTCCGTCAAGGACGACAAGGACAAGTCCGCGGTCTACCTCAACGAGTGCCGCAAGATGGGCATCCAGGTGCTGCCGCCGGACGTCAACGAGTCGGACTCGGACTTCACCCCGCACGGTGACACCCTGGTCCGCTTCGGCCTGACCGCCATCCGCAACGTCGGCGGGCCGGTGGTCGACTCGATGATCCGGACCCGGAAGGCGAAGGGGAAGTTCGCGTCCTTCCCCGACTTCCTGGACAAGGTGGAGTCGGTGGTCTGCAACAAGCGGACCGTCGAATCGCTGATCAAGGCCGGTGCCTTCGACTCGCTCGGCCACACCCGCAAGGGCCTGAGCGCGCAGTTCGAGCCGATGATCGACAACGTCGTCGGCGTGAAGCGCAAGGAGGCCGAGGGACAGTTCGACCTGTTCGGCGGCGACGCCACCACGGACGAGCCGAGCTTCGGCCTGGACGTCGTCTTCTCCGAGGAGGAGTGGGAGAAGTCCTTCCTGCTCACCCAGGAGCGGGAGATGCTCGGCCTGTACGTGTCCTCGCACCCGCTGCACGGCATCGAGCACGTGCTCGCCGACAAGGCGGACTGCGCGGTCGCGGACCTCGCGGAGCGGCCGGACGGGACGATCGTCACCATCGGCGGCATCATCTCGGGCCTCCAGCGGAAGATGACCAAGCAGGGCAACGCCTGGGCCATCGCGACCGTCGAGGACCTGGCGGGCTCGATCGACTGCATGTTCTTCCCGGCCAGCTACCAGCTGGTGTCCTCGCAACTGGTCGAGGACGCCGTCGTCTTCGTGCGCGGCAAGCTGGACAAGCGGGAGGACGTGCCGCGGCTGATGGGGATGGAGCTGTCCGTCCCCGACCTGTCGAACGCGCACGCCGAGGCGCCGATCGTCATCAACATCCCGAGCGGGAAGGTCACTCCGCCGCTGGTCGCCCGGCTCGGCGAGGTGCTGGGCAGCCACCGCGGCACCACCGAGGTGCGGGTGCGGCTGGAGAGCCGCAACAAGACCACGGTGCTGCGGCTGGACCGGCACCGGGTGAAGTCGGACCCGGCGTTGTTCGGGGACCTGAAGCAGCTGCTCGGGCCGAGCTGCCTGGCGGGATAGGGCGCGGTTCGAGGGCGCGCGGGGGACCGCGGGCCGGCGGGTGAGAGGTGCCCGGCTGGTCGCGCGGTTCCCCGCGCGCCCGTCGGGACGCGGGGCGAGGAGACGCGGGGGAAGCCATGAGCCTCAGGTGCCGGTGCCCGGGCCCGGGGGAAGCCATGAGCCTCAGGTGCCGGTGCCCAGGCCCGGGGGGACGGCCGTGTGCAGGGCGGAGACGAAGGCGGAGATGGCCGGGTGGGAGCCGGCGCCGGCGCGGAAGGCGGCGCGGGTGCGGCGGTACATCGGCAGGCGGGTGAGGACGACGCCGGGCGGGCACCCGGTCGTGCCCAGCTGGGGGACCAGGGCGACGCCCTGACCGGCCGCCACCAGGGCCAGCACGGTGGTGAAGTCGTCGATCTGGTGCCGGATGCGGGGCGCGAAGCCCGCCGCCTCGCAGGCGCGGACGGCCATGGTGTGGCAGAGCGTGTCGGGCGGGGACATGATCCACGGCGCGCCGCGCTGTTCGGCGACGGTGCCAGGGGTGCGGGCGGCCAGGTACATGGGCTCGGTGAAGACCGGGCGGGTCACCGCGAGGCCGGGCTCCGGGTCGGTCGGGACGAGGTCGTACTCGTGCACCAGCGCCACGTCCAGCTCGCCCGCCCGCAGTGCCGCGCCGACGGCCGCCGGGTCCACCTCGGTGACCATCGGCTCCAGCCCCGGGTGCCAGCCGGCCAGCTCGGCGAGCACCCCCGGGATGATCGCCCGGGCCGCCGACGGGTAGGTGCCGATCCGCAGCGGTCCGGCCAACCCCCGCTTGGTGTGGGCGAGTTCGGCCCCGGCCTGCTCCAGCAGGGCGAGCACCGCCTCGGCGTGCCGGACGAGGTTCCGCCCGGCCGGGGTGAGGGTGACCCGCCGCCCGGTGCGCTCCAGCAGCGGGACGCCCGCCTCCTTCTCCAGGACGGACAGCTGCTGGGACACCGCCGAAGGGCTGAAGGAGAGCGCCTCGGCGACGGCCGCGATGGTGCCGAGGTGGGCGAGTTCGCGCAGCAGGCGCAGGCGTCGGACGTCCAGCATCGGTCCAGAGTAGGGCCTGTTGGGGCCGGAGCATCGGCTCAGCTTACGAGAAGCGTCGGAAATGTGAACTGGACCTGGGCGATCGGCGGCCGCAGGATCGTGGACATGGAACTCAAGGGCATCCACGTCCCCCTGATCACCCCCTTCGCCGCCGACGGCTCCGTCGCCCTCGACGCGTTGGAGAAGCTCGCGCACGAGGTCCTGGACGCCGGGGCGGCCGGACTGGTCGCGCTCGGGACCACCGGCGAGCCGGCCGCGCTGACCGCCGGGGAGCGGGACGCGGTGGTGGACGTCGCCGCGGCCGCCTGCGCCGCGCGCGGGGCGCAGCTGACCGTCGGCGCCTCCGGCGGCGACACCCGGACCGTCGGCGAGGCGCTGGCCGCGCTCGGCGCGCGGGTGCCGCAGGCGGCGGCCCTGGTCACCACGCCGTCCTTCGTCCGGGCCGGCGAGGCCGGGACGGTCGCGCACTTCCGGGCGCTGGCCGCGAGCAGCCCGCTGCCGCTGGTCGTCTACCACATCCCGTACCGCACCGGGCAGCAGCTCTCCACCGCCGCGCTGCGCGAACTCGCCGCGATCGAGGGCGTGGTGGGCGTCAAGTACGCGACCGGAGGGCTGGACCAGACGGCGGCCGAGCTGCTCGCCGACACCCCCGGGGGCTTCGCCTTCCTCACCGGCGAGGACGCGTACCTCTCGCCGATGCTGGCGCTGGGTGCGGCCGGCGGCATCCTCGCCTCCGCGCACCTGGCGACCGCCCGGTTCGTCGAGCTGGCCGAGGCCTGGCAGGCCGGGGACGTGACGTGGGCGCGGGCGCTCGGGCACCGGCTGACCGGGCTGGCGCTGTCCGCCTTCACGGCGCCGAACCCGTCGGTGACCAAGGGCGTGCTGCACGCCCAGGGCCGCATCCCGACCCCGGACGTGCGACTGCCGCTGCTGCCGGCCGGGGAGGCGGAGGTCCGGGCCGCACTGGCCCTCGCCAGTGGTCTGGACCAGTAGGGGCCGTCCGGTCGGCCTCTCACACCGTGGAACACCAGGCCGCCCCACCCGCGTGACAAGGCATGATGGGCAGAGTGCGGTTGTGAAAAGCACCATGCAGAGGAGTAGTCGGAGATGAAGATCGGCATTGTCGGTGCCACCGGCCAGGTCGGCGGCGTGGTCCGCGAGATCCTGGCGGAGCGCGCCGGACTTCCCGGTGGAATCGGCCCGGTGGAGCAGCTGCGGCTGTTCGCCTCGGCCCGTTCGGCCGGGCGCACGCTGCCCTGGCAGGGCACCGAGGTCACCGTCGAGGACGCGGCCACGGCCGACTACACCGGCCTGGACATCGTGATCTTCTCGGCCGGCGGCTCGACCTCCAAGGCCCTGGCCCCCAAGGTCGCCGCGGCCGGTGCCGTCGTGATCGACAACTCCTCCGCCTGGCGCCGCGACCCCGAGGTCCCGTTGGTCGTCTCCGAGGTCAACCCGGAGGCCGTCGCGGACCGCCCCAAGGGCATCATCGCCAACCCGAACTGCACCACCATGGCCGCCATGCCCGTGCTGCGCCCGCTGCACGAGGAGGCCGGCCTGGCCGCGCTCGTCGTCTCCACCTACCAGGCCGTCTCCGGCAGCGGTGTGGCCGGCGTCGCCGAGCTCCAGGACCAGGCCGCCAAGGTCGTGGACGGCGCCGCCGCGCTCGCCCACGACGGCCGGGCCGTCGAGTTCCCGGAGCCCAAGGTCTACCAGCGGCCGATCGCCTTCAACGTGGTGCCGCTGGCCGGCTCCGTCGTGGACGACGGCTCCAACGAGACCGACGAGGAGCAGAAGCTCCGCCACGAGAGCCGCAAGATCCTCGGCATCCCGGAGCTGAAGGTCTCCGGCACCTGCGTGCGCGTCCCGGTCTTCTCCGGCCACTCGCTGCAGATCAACGCCCGCTTCGAGCGCCCGATCAGCCCCGAGCGCGCCGTCGAGCTGCTCGGCGGCGCCCCCGGCGTCGAGCTGTCCGACATCCCCACCCCGCTCCAGGCCGCCGGCCGGGACCCGAGCTACGTCGGCCGCATCCGGGTGGACGAGACGGTGGACAACGGCCTGTCGCTGTTCGTCTCGAACGACAACCTGCGCAAGGGCGCCGCGCTGAACGCCGTCCAGCTGGCCGAGCTGGTCGCCGCCGAGCTCAAGGGCTGACCCTTTCCGGTCGCGCGCCTTCGGCCGTGCTCAAGGGGCGAACCCCCGGGCCGGACCGTCGGGCCGGACCGTCGGCGTCCACCGGTCGGACCACCGCCGCGTGACCTCGGGCGGGCCTCGTCGTTGTACGGGGCCCGCCTTCGCTTTCGCTCGCTCCGTGCTGGGCAGGCTGTTGCGGTACCGGGACAACCGGCGAGGTTCGGCAGGCGAACCGCGGGTAAAAGGTGACCCAACGATCGGGCGACGACGGGGGCCCCTCACCTCGGCACGCCCGGACGGCGGGAGGACCGCCCATTCCCGAATCGACCCACCCGACTGATTCCGAGGGCGAGCGAGAAGAGGTGCGCGATGGACCGCTGTGTCGTCCTGGTGGACGCCGGATATCTGCTGGGCGCCGCCGCCAGCCTGCTCGCGGGGGATCCGTCCCGGTCCAAGGTCACGGTGGACCACACGGCCCTGATCGCCGCGCTGCGCGAGCTCGCCGAGGCCGAGACCGGCCTGCCGCTGCTGCGGATCTACTGGTTCGACGCCGCGCCCGACCGGCGCCCGATGCCCGAGCACCGGCGGCTGCGGGTGCTGCCCCGGGTCACCGTGCGGCTCGGCGCGCTCACCCGGGCCGAGGGGCGCTGGGTGCAGAAGGGCGTGGACGCCGCGATGCACGCCGAACTCTCCGAACTCGCCCGCAACCGGGCCTGCGCCGACGTCGTGCTGATCACCGGCGACGGGGACCTGCTGCCCGGCATGATGACCGCCAAGGAACACGGGGTGGCCGTCCACCTGTGGGCCCTGCAGGCCGCCGACGGCGACTTCAACCAGTCCGAGGACCTGGTCGGCGAGGCGGACGAGCGGAGGGTGCTGGACCGCGAGTGGATCGAGGGGTCCTTCTCGCTGCGGGAGCACTCCAGCATGTTCCCGGCCCCGGGGGCCCGGCAGGAGATCGCCAAGATCCTCGCCGCCCCGCCGGCCGCACCGCCCGCCGTACTGCCCACCGTGGTGCCGCCGGTGGCCGAGCACTTCGAGGTCGTCCCGTCGGGCGGCATCGAGGGCGTCGCGGTGACCGTGAACGTGGTCGAGGAGCTCGGCTCGGACGGCTTCGTCTAC
>NZ_JBEXWT010000068.1:0-51140 GCF_040629945.1 Kitasatospora sp. NPDC005856
CACCTCACTTCAGATTCCGTTCCCGCACCGCCGCAGTCCGCACGGCGTCCACGCCACCGCACTGCACAGGGACTGGCTGAGCCGCCACCCGCTGCGGCGGCCGGAACGGGCCCCAGGTGAACGCGGGCAGCCAGGACTCGGGCGCCGCGCTCCAGTCCAGTTCGGCGATCTGCCCGAGCGAGCGCCGGCCGGTGAGCGAGCGGAGCAGGTCGTGCCGGTGCCCGCGGACGACGGCGGCCGGCTCGCCGTCACCGGCCTGCCAGTCGGAGCCCGGCGTCTCGATGCGCAGCGCCGGGAGCCCGAGCGTGCGCACCGCGGCGGAGAAGCCCCGGACGACCAGGTCCAACGACGAGGGGTAGGACGCGTGGTCCGGGACGACCGGCGCCCCCAACGCGCCCCGCAGGTCGATTTCATGGGTGAACGCGTCCATCATCAGCATGGTGTGCCGCAGCTGCGGGGATTCGGTGAGCACCCGTTCCACCCGGCCGTCCAGCCGCGACCACTCGTCGAGCAGACCGGCGAGGCCGTCGTCGGAGTCGGCGTGCGGGACCTCCCACAGGTTGCCCGGCGCGTCGGCGGCCACCGTCCGGCAGACCTCCAGCAGGTGGCCGACCACGTCCAGGACGGTCCACCCCGGACAGGCGGGCACCGGAACGTCGGCCGCCCCGGTCCGGTCGCCCACCAGCGCGGTGATGTTCTCCCGGGCACCGCGGTAGGCGAGGTGGTCGGGCGCCCGGTCCCAGAGCGATCCGGGCGTGGCCTCGGCGTTCCGCTGATCCGTGCTCATACGGGTTCTCCTTCGGTCGGACGACGTTGACGGGGACGGACCGGCGACGCCGGAACCCGGCCCCGCGCGGGCCGGTTCCATTGTGGCGTCCGGGGTCCCCGGAGGCCGAGGGGGCGGAGGGCGGAGCACGTCCGAAGACGCCGGGCGGCCGCGCCGGTCCAGGAACGCAATCGCGGAGATGCGTTCCGCGACACGGCGTCAGGACCATGGGGAGACAGTCACATTCGGGACGTGAAGCCTGGGAGGGATCGTGCCGACGACCTTCGGATCGCTGCGCCGGCTGGTACTGACACCGTCACTGGCCTCGGTGACGTTCGCCGGACGCGGCTTCCCGGTGACACCGACGGAGAGCACCGAGCGGCTGGAGGCGGTGCCCCAGGCGGTGGTGTGCGGCTTCGAGTGGGGGATCGACGCCCGCAGCCAGTGGGAGGTCGAGCGCCGCCTCGGCCTGGTCGAACCCGAGCAGCGCGGATTCGCGTACGAGGGCGCGACCATGGCCTTCACCGTGCTGGACGCGATGGGCCGGGGCGGCCACCGCACCCGCGACCTGCTGGCCGGGTCCGGGCAGCCGCACATCTTCCTGGCCTACATCGGCATCGGCTTCGCCATGGCGCGGCTGCCGAGGCCGCTGTGGCGCAAGGTGCTGCCGGACCTCACCGGGACGCCCTACCACCCGACGATGAGCTGGCTGGCCGTCGACGGCTACGGCTTCGACCTCGCCTACTTCCACACCCGGCGCTGGGTGGACGAGCAGCGCAGGCCGAAGCCGTACCCGTGGCAGGGCGCGCCCGAGTACTTCCAGCGGGCCGTCGACCAGGGCGTCGGACGGGCGTTGTGGTTCATCCACGGCGGATCGCCGGTGAACGTCGCGGCCGCGGTGGGCAGGTTCGCCGCGGACCGGCAGGGCGATCTGTGGAGCGGTGTGGGCCTGGCCTCGACCTTCGCCGGAGGCGGCACGGCCGACGGCCTGGCCGGGCTGCTCGACGTCGCGGGCCCGCACCGGGCGCAGCTCGCCCAGGGGTCGGTGTTCGCCTCCAAGGCCCGCGCGTACGCGGGTTTCGTGCCCGCGCACTCCGAGGTCGCCTCGACGAGCCTGACCGGTCTGTCGGTCGAGGCGGCGGCGAAGGTGGCCGACGACTGCGCGGTGGACGGCCGCACCCGGGCCGCCGCCGACGGGCCGCCCCCGTACGAGCTCTGGCGGGCGAACGTGCGCGAGCACTTCCGCGACGCCGGGCCCTCGCCCGCGCCGGGGAAGACGGCCAGGGCGGACTGAGCGCCTTTCGGGCGGCCCCGGGCCGGACCGGTGCGAAGTCATCCGCGGGGCAGATCGGCTGCCCCGGGGGAAATCTGAGAGGAGTAAGGCGTGTCCAGTGCATGGCGGACGCTCCGACGACGAGTTCTCACTCCGAGCACCTCTGAAACGCTCTTGGAAACGCGTGGTTTCCACCGGAAGTCGCCGGCCGCCCAGGAACTCCTGGAGACGGTCGGCGCGCGGTTCCTGGAGGGCTACGCCTACGCGGTGGAGGCCCGGAACCCGGCGGAGGCGGAATACCCGCTGGAGGAAATCCCGGACCGGTTCCGCGGCTTCGCCTACGAGGGCGCCGGCATGGGCTTCGCCATGCTCGACGGGCTGCGGATGTCCGGCCGGAATTCGGTGGCCCGCTGCCTCGAGGGGCGGGGCGCCGACCACGTCTACATGGTCTACGTCGGAATCGGCTGGGCGATGGCCCGGCTGCCGAGGTTCTGCTGGCCCGACGTCGACAGGCTCGACCCGCTGCTGCGCTGGCTGGTCCTCGACGGGTACGGGTTCCACCAGGCGTACTTCCGCACCGACCGGTACGTCCACCAGCAGTACCGGGACCCGGCCTTCCCGTGGCCGGCGCACGACAACCCGTCGTACGCCGGGCGGGCGATCGACCAGGGCATCGGCCGGGCCCTGTGGTTCGTCGGCGGGACCGACGCCGATCTGGTCGCGACCATGATCGAGAAGTTCCCGGAGTCCCGGTGGTCCGACCTCTACGGCGGTGCCGGACTGGCGGCCACCTACGCCGGCGGCGTGGACGAGGCGGAGCTGTGCGCCTTCCGCGAGCGGGCCGGAGAGCACCGGTCGATGGTCGCCCAGGGCAGCGCCTTCGCGGCCGAGGCCCGGATCCGGGCCGGACTGCTGGTGCCGCACACCGAGCTGGCCACCCGGGTCTTCTGCGGCATGGCGCCCGCCGAGGCGGCCGCGGTCACCCAGGAGGTGCGGCCGAGCGGGCCGGTGCCGGGTGCGCTGCCCGCGTTCGAGGTGTGGCGCCAGGCCATCGCCGACCGCTTCGTCGACGCCGGGGGGTGCTAGCCGTGGCCGCCACCCGCCGGGTGCCGCCGGGCCCGCCGCGCCGGGCCGCCCCCGTCCTGCTGCGCAGGCTGGTGGGGGACCGGCTGGAGATGATGCGCGCCGCCGCGTCCGAGTACGGCGACGCCGTCCGGATCTCCATGGGCCCCAAGACGCTCTACTTCTTCAACCACCCCGACCACGCCAAGCACGTGCTCGCGGACAACGCGGCCAACTACCACAAGGGGATCGGCCTGGCCCAGGCCCGGCGGGCCCTCGGCAACGGCCTGCTGACCAGCGAGGGGGAGCTCTGGCGCAAGCAGCGCCGGCAGATCCAGCCCGCCTTCCAGCACAAGCGGATCGTCCAACAGGCCGGTGCCGTCGCGGAGGAGGCGGCCAAGCTGGTCGGCCGGCTGCGGGCGCACGAGGGCGGCCGACCGGTCGACGTGGTCAAGGAGGTGACGGCCCTCACCCTCGGGGTGCTCGGCCGCACCCTGCTCGACGTCGACCTCAGCGCCTTCGAGGCGGTCGGCCACGACTTCGAGGCCGTCCAGGACCAGGCGATGTTCGACATGGTCACCATGGGCATGGTGCCCGGCTGGGTGCCGCTGTCCAAGCAGCTCCGCTTCCGCAAGGCCCGGCAGGACCTGCAGCGGGTGGTCGACCGGCTGGTGGCGGAGCGGGTCTCCCGCGACGCCGGGCGGATCGAGGGGGAGGACGCGCTGTCCCGCCTGATCGTCGCCACCCGCCAGGAGTCCGACCGCAAGGTCGCCCGCCAGCGGATGCGCGACGAGCTGGTCACGTTGCTGCTGGCCGGCCACGAGACCACGGCGAGCACCCTCGGCTGGACGTTCTACCTGGCCGACCGGCACCCCGAGGTGATGGACCGGCTGCACGCCGAGGCCGTCGAGGTGCTCGGCGACCGCCTGCCCGAGTTCGAGGACCTGCACCGCCTGCGCTACACCTCGATGGTGGTGGAGGAGGTCATGCGGCTCTACCCGCCGGTGTGGATCCTGCCGAGGCAGGCCCAGGCGGACGACGAGGTCGGCGGGTACCACGTGCCGGCCGGCTCCGACGTCCTGATCTGCCCGTACACCCTGCACCGCCACCCGCGCTTCTGGGACGCCCCCGAGCAGTTCGACCCGGAGCGCTTCGACCGGGACAGGGCCACGGACCGGCCGCGCTACGCCTACATCCCGTTCGGGGCGGGGCCGCGCTTCTGCATCGGGAACCATCTCGGGCTGCTGGAGGCGACGTTCACGATCGCCATGGTCGCCCGGGAGCTGCGGCTGACGAAGGTGCCCGGGTACCGGGTGGTGGCCGAGCCGATGCTGTCGCTGCGGGTGCGCGGCGGTCTGCCGATGACGGTGAGCCCCGCCGGCTGAGCGGCCGCGGCCGTGGCCGCTCAGCGCTCGCGCCGCGCACGACAGAGCCCCCGCGACATCCGTCGCGGGGGCTCTGCGCGGAGGGCCTCCGTCGTCGCGCAAGGCCCCTGTGGTGGTGGCCGGCCGGCGCGGCCCGGGCCGGATCAGGCGGTGTCCGTGATCGGGGCCAGTACGGTCTGCGCGATCGCCCGGGCGTCCAGCAGGGCCAGCAGGACCGGCGGGTCGAGGACGCGGGCCGGGCGCAGGCGCAGTTCGATCGGCAGCAGCGGCACGTCAGGCCGCACCTCGATCGGTCCGACCGATCCCACCGAGACGGGGTGGTCGCCCGTCAGCACCTCGTCGAAGGCGGCCGGGACGGAGTGCGCCAGCAGGTACCAGGTGCCGGCCGGCACCTGGTCGAATAAGAAGACGCCGGGTCGGGGGAGGACGGTACAGGCGGCGGGCCGGCCCTCGGGGACCCGGGTCGGGAACAGCCCGACGTACACCAGGCCGAGGCTCCCCGCGACCGGGGGCCGGATCTCGCCGCGGAAGGTGGAGAGCTCCGTGCTGCGGGCCAGGCCGCGCGAGTCGACCTCGATCCGGGGAGTGAAACCCCCGAGCTGGCGGTAGGTGGTGGGAGGCACGCCGACGCTGCTGGCGAACCGTGAGCTGAACGTGCCGACGCTGTTGTACCCGACGCGGTGGCTGATCTCGGTCACCGTGAACGAGGTCTCGATGAGGAGGCGCTTGGCCGTTTCGAGTCGGAGGGCGGAGAGGAACCGCCGTGGTGACACCCCGGTCATCCGCTGGAATTCCCGGGAGAAGTGAAACTTGCTGTACATGGCCGCCTGCGCCATATCGTCGATCGTCAGTAACTCGCCGATGTTGTCGTGCATGGTCTCGATGGCCCGGGAAACAGCTTGCTCGATGGCAGATGTCATCTTTGACTCCAGCTTCTCCGCCGCACCTGCGGATGAACAGAATTCCACCCTTGCGATGATCGGGAACGAAAGTCACGGCCGCGGTGACAGGCCGACTGTCGAAGGCGCCAGGGCAAGCGAAGGGAGAACCCCCTTCGGAAGGCGAAGCTGAAAAGTGTCGCCGCCATAGCAAGTGACGACCGTAGCAGCAGGCACATGACAGTCGCAATGGTGCGTGGGGCACTTGCCGTTGGCATGCCCGATCGTCAGACAACCCGGGATTTCGGGTTTGAACGGCGTCCGGACCCCTCAGCAACGCGAGAGATGCGGGGGGTAGCGCATTGCGCGCACGATGCCACAGTCGCGTATGCGAATCGGGACCGGCCGGTCTGCGCCGTCCCCGCTTTTCGACAAGCTCCCGAGGAGATGCCGGTGGGATCGCCTACCTCAGATCGAAACCATGACCGGACCATGACACTCGAGGCCTTCGCGGACACGATCGTCCCGGGCGAGAAACGGTCGCCCGACGACCGGGCGGTGGCCGGCGCCTCGACCGGCGGCGGTGCCGTCCAGGCGGGCGCCATCGAACTGCTCGAAACCCCCGCGACCGGACTCACGGACGCGCTGGACGACTACGAACAGGCGCTCAACCGCCACGCGACCAGCTACGCGGACGAGCACGGCCTGCGGCTCGACGACTCGGTGCCGCCGTTCGTCGCCCTGCCGTTCGCCGACCGGACCCGCCTGGTCCAGGAATTGACCGGAAAGGGTCACCAGGAACGGGAACTGTGGGTCCTGCTGGCGCTGTTCGCCAACATGGCCTTCGACACCGCCGCCCACATGCACACCACGGACGCGCTCGCGGCGGGTCACCCCGGCCTCACCGGGATGGGCTTCATGAAGCCGGGCGAGGACGGCCTGTGGCGGTTCCCCGACTTCTCGTACGGCAAGCAGCTGGCCGATCCCCACCCGGACACCACGCCCACAGGGAGTCCCGCATGACGAGCAACGAGAGCACCGACGTCCTGATCGTGGGCAGCGGCTTCGGCGGCGCGATCGCGGCGTACCACCTGGCGGCCGGCGGCGCGCGGGTCACCATCCTGGAGCGCGGCCCGTGGCTGAAGGCGGACGACTTCGACCACGACTTCATGCTCGGCTCCTCGTACACCCGGATCTTCGACTTCGTGGTGGGCGACGGCATGAGCCTGCTCGGCGGGAACTGCGTCGGCGGCGGCAGCGTGGTGTACTTCGCCGCGATGCCGCGCGCGCCGCGGTTCGCCTTCGAGCGCCGCGGCAGCATCGGCCGCCGGATGTGGCCGGCCGCCATCGACCGGGACGTCCTCGATCCCTGGTACGACCGGGTGTCCGAGGCGCTGCCCATCAACCAGCAGGACTGGAACGACGTCACGTACGCGGGCGGGCTGTTCGCCGCCGCCTGCGAGCACGCGGGACGCACCGCCAACCCCGTCCCGGCCGCCATCGACCGGGCGAAGTGCACCAACTGCAACTGGATGATGTCCGGTTGCCGCTTCGACGCCAAGCGCTCCCTGCTGCTGAACTACCTGCCGGCGGCCCTCGCGCACGGCGCCGAGATCCGGCCGCTGCACGAGGTGCAGCAGCTCTCCCGGACGGACGACGGCGGCTACCGGGTGCACTACAACGTCGTCGACGACGAGGACTACCGGGTGCACGTCGGCAGCGGCACGATCGACGCGAAGATCATCGTGCTCGCCGCCGGCGCCGGCGCCACCCCGGTGATCCTCCAGCGCTCCGAGGCGACCCTGGGCACCATGCCGCACGCCGTGGGCCGCTACTTCTCCGGGAACGGGGAACGCCTCAACACGGCCGTCGTCGACGAGGACAAGGCCCGTGACCTGCTGGGGCTCAAGCGCTCCGACGGCCGGGCGTTCCGGGCCAACCAGATCGGCAAGGGCCCGGTCGTGGCGAGCTGGGACAACCTCGACGGGTCGCTGCCGGAGCACTCCCGGTTCTCCCTGGAACAGCTCTACTTCCCGCCGGGGTTCGGCACGATCCTGGCCCAGGTGCCCGACGCGACCGGGCCCAGCTGGTTCGGCGTGGAGAAGAAGGAACTGGTCCGGCAGTGGCAGTCCTGGCTGACCGTCTTCACCATGATCGAGGACGACAACGAGGGCGTCTTCGGGCCGCCGCCGCCCACCGGCAACGCCGCCCGGATCTCCCAGCAGATGCTCGGGCGCGGGACGATCTCGTACCAGCCGACCGCCAACACCCTGCGCGCCTGGGCCGATTCGGACGCCGTCGTGAAGGACATCCTGGAGCGCGACGGACTCGCCCGCGTCATGCCGTGGACCAACGACCTGGTGGGCGCCTACACCGTGCACCCGCTGGCGTCCTGCCGGATCGGCGACGACCCGCAGACCTCGGCGCTCGACGACCGGCAGGAACTGCGCAACCACCCGGGCATCTTCGTCACCGACGGCTCCGCCGTCCCGGGAGCGCTGACGGTCAACCCCGCGCTGACCATCTCCGCGCTCGCCGAACGCGCGATCCCCGGCATCGTGAGCGCCGCGCAGGAGCGCGGCGTGAACGTCAAGTACGGCGCGCCCGCGCCGGACGGTGCGACCAGCGGACGGCGCGGCGTGCAGGTGCAGCTGCCCGGCCTGATGCGCCGCTAGCGGGCCGGAACACCGGATCGAGCCATCGAGGAGGAGGCACATGACGACACCGTTCCTGCGGCCGGCCCTGCGGCGGTCGATGGCGCAGATCCACCGGATCGCCGCGGTGCGGCCCGGTGACGCGGGGGAGGAGGTGGCCGGCGTCTTCGCCGACGTCGAGCGGGAGTTCGGCATGCTGGCACCGCCGATCGGGCTGCACGCGGCCTCGCCGGAGGTGCTCGCCGCCTCCTGGGTGATGCTGCGGGAGACCCTGGTCGCCGGCGGGCGGGTCGACCGGGCGACCAAGGAGGCGGTGGCCGCGGCGGTCTCGGCCGCCAACTCCTGTCCGTACTGCGTGGAGGTGCACGGCACGACCCTGGCCGCGCTGCTGCCCGGGGCCGCCGCCCCGGGCACGGCCCGCGCGACGGCCGAGGGGTGGGCCGACTGGTTCGGGCAGGACGGCGACCGGGAACGGGCGCCGGAGGAAGGGGCGCCGTTCCCCGCGCAGGCGGGGCCCGAGCTGGTCGGGGTGGCCGTCACCTTCCACTACCTGAACCGCATGGTCAACCTGTTCCTCGAACCGAGCCCGCTGCCGGCCGGTCTCCCGCCGGCCGCCCGGGCCGTGGCGAGGGCGGTCCTGGGCCGGCTGATGCGCCGTGGCGCGCGCGTCGCCCCGCCGGCCGGGACCTCGCTCGACCTGCTGCCCTCCGCGCCGCTGCCCGGGGACCTGCGCTGGGCGGCGGGCACCCCCAGCGTCGCCGGGGCGTTCGCGCGGGCGGCCGCCGCGATCGATGCGGCGGGAGCCCGCGCGGCGCCCGAGGGCGTGCGCGCCCTGGTGGCGGAGCAGCTGGCCGCGTGGGACGGCCGGCCGCCGGGGATCAGCCGCGGTTGGGTCGAGGAGGCGGTGTCGGACCTGCCCGGGGACGAGCGTCCGGCGGGCCGGCTGGCCCTGCTGACCGCCAAGGCCTCCTACCAGGTCGACGACGGCCTCGTCGCCGAGTTCCGGCGCGGCCGGCCCGGCGACACCGCGCTGATCGAGCTCACCTCCTGGGCCGCCCTGACGGCGGCCCGCGAGCTGGGCGCCCGGCTCGGGGCACGCCTGCCGGCGAGCACCGGCGGCTGACCCTTCGCACGGCCCGCACGACCCGCACGACCCTGTACGACCCTGTACGACCCGAGGCTCCCGCCGAACCGGCGGGAGCCTCGGTGCGTTCCCGGACGCTGCACAGCCGTTCGCACAGCCATTCGCACGGCACTTCGCACGGCCGTCCGCACGGCCCTCGGCACAGCCGCCTGCACGGCCCTCCGCACGGGCGCCGGAACGGACGCGGCCGGTCCCGGAAAATGACGGCGTTATTGAATAGCGGCGCCATGAAATCACACCGTTATGTCAAATCCGCGCCCCCACCAGGCGGAAAGCAAACTCGGAGATGACACCCGTACGGCCGCGGCCGCACCCTTGAGGACAGTGCAGTCGTGTCGAGTCGGCGAAAAGAATCGCCGTCAATTCATCTCCATGGGTGGTGAATACGTGAGCAGTGAGCGGATCGCTATCGTGGGAATTGGCCTCCGTTACCCGGACGCCAATTCGGCGAGCGAACTGTGGGAGAACGTACTGGGCGGCCGGCGGGCTTTCCGGCGGTTGCCGGACGAGCGGATGAACCAGGCCGACTACTGGTCGGAGGACCGGAGCGCGCCCGACCGGCACTACACCAAGAAGGCCGCGGTCCTCCGGGACTACGCGTTCGACCGCATCAAATACAGCGTCGCCGGAAGCACGTACCGGGCGACCGACCTGACGCACTGGCTGGCCCTCGACGTGGCCGCCGAGGCGCTCGCCGACGCCGGATTCCCGGACGGTTCGGGCCTTCCCCACCAGAGCACCGGCGTGGTGGTCGGAAACAGCCTCACCGGGGAATTCTCGCGGGCCAACATCATGCGACTGCGGTGGCCCTACGTGCGCCGCACGGTGGCCGCCGCGCTGAGCGGCCAGGGCTGGACCGAGGGGGAGGTCGCGAAGTTCCTCCAGGAGCTGGAGCCGCAGTACAAGGCGCCCTTCCCGGCCATCGACGAGGACTCGCTGGCCGGCGGCCTCGCCAACACCATCGCCGGCCGCATCTGCAACCACTTCGACCTGCGCGGAGGCGGCTACACGGTCGACGGGGCCTGCTCCTCCTCCCTGCTGTCCGTCGTCACGGCGGCGAAGGCGCTGGCCGACGGCGAACTGGACGTGGCCGTCGCCGGCGGCGTCGACCTGTCGATCGACCCGTTCGAGGTGATCGGCTTCGCCAAGACGGGCGCACTGGCCACCGGCGAGATGAAGGTCTACGACCGGGACTCCAACGGCTTCTGGCCCGGCGAGGGCTCCGGCATGCTCGTGCTGATGCGCGAGCGGGACGCGCTGGCGCAGGGGCGGCGGATCTACGCGAGCATCAGCGGCTGGGGAGTCTCCTCGGACGGCAAGGGCGGCATCACCCGGCCGGAGGCGAGCGGGCACCGGCTGGCGCTGACCCGCGCCTACCGGCGGGCCGGCTACGGCGTCGAGACGGTCTCGTACTTCGAGGGACACGGCACCGGCACGGCCCTCGGCGACGCCACCGAGATCGAGGCGCTGTCCTCCGCCCGCCGGATGGCGGACCCGACGGCCCGTCCGGCCGCGCTCGGGACGGTCAAGGGGAACTTCGGGCACACCAAGGCCGCCGCGGGCGTGGCCGGCCTGATCAAGGCGACCCTCGCCGTGCACCACCAGGTGATCCCCCCGGCCACCGGCCACGTCGACCCGCACCCCGGCCTGCTCGGGGACGAGGCGGCCATGTACGTCCCGCGGGATGCCGAACTCTGGCCGACCGACCAGCCCGTCCGGGCCGGGGTGTCCGCCATGGGCTTCGGCGGGATCAACACCCACATCACCCTCGCCGAGGCACCCGGCAGCACCCGGCGGGATGCGCTCGACGAGGACACCACCCGGCTGGTGGCCGGCCGCCAGGACGCCGAACTCCTGCTGCTGGACGCCCCGGACACGGCCGCGCTGCGCGCCGAACTGACCCGGCTGCTCGACCTGGTGCCGAAGCTGGCCCAGGCGGAACTGGCGGACCTGGCCGGCACGCTGGCCGACCGGCTCACCGGCGGCCCGGTGCGGGCCGCCGTCGTGGCGACCGGTCCGGACGACGCCGTGCGCGCCCTCGAACGGCTGCTCGCCCTGCTCGACTCCGGAGCGCGGGAGGCGTTCTCGGCCGGTGAGGGGATCTTCCTCGGCCACGACCGGACCGCCCCCCGGATCGCCTACCTCTTCCCGGGGCAGGGTTCCGGCCGCGGCGCCGTCGGCGCGATCCGGCGCCGCTTCGCCACGGCGGAGGAGGTGTTCCGCGCCGCCGCCCTGCCCACCGGCGACGACCAGGTCGCCACCCAGGTGGCCCAGCCGCGCATCGTCACCGGTTCGCTGG
The DNA here is from genome assembly GCF_040629945.1 of Kitasatospora sp. NPDC005856. Taxonomy (NCBI): domain Bacteria; kingdom Bacillati; phylum Actinomycetota; class Actinomycetes; order Kitasatosporales; family Streptomycetaceae; genus Kitasatospora; species Kitasatospora sp. NPDC005856. The sequence continues at coordinate 11,462 of NZ_JBEXWT010000068.1, forward strand.
CCGCGCTGCGGGTGCTGGACGCGTTCGGCATCCAGGCCGACACCGCCGTCGGCCATAGCCTCGGGGAGCTCACCGCCCTGCACTGGGCGGGAGCGATGACCTCGGAGCAGGTGGTGCGCCTCGCCACGATCCGCGGCCGGGTGATGGCGCGGGCGAGCCGCGGCGGCGGCGCGATGGCCGGCCTCGCGGCGACGCCGGAGCAAGCCGCCCGGCTGTCCGAGGGACAGGACGTGGTCGTCGCCGGCTACAACGGGCCCCGGCAGACCGTGCTCTCCGGCCCCGCCGAGGCGGTCGACGAGGTCTGCCGCCGGGCCGCGGGCGAGGGCGTCACGGCCACCAGGCTGAACGTGTCGCACGCCTTCCACTCGCCGCTGGTCGAGCCGGCCGCGGTCGCGATGGCGGAGGAACTCGCGCGGTTCGACTTCGACGAGCCCGTCCGCCCGATCGCCTCCACCGTCACCGGCCGGCTCCTGGACCCGTCCGCCGACCTGCGCGAGGTCCTGCGCGAACAGGTCCTGCTGCCGGTCCGGTTCCAGGAGGCCGCCACCGTGGCGGTCGCCGACGCCGACCTGGTCGTGGAGGTCGGCCCGGGCCGGGTGCTCTCCGGCCTGCTGGCGGAGATCGCCCCGGACGTGACCACCCTGGCGGTCGACACCGACAGCGCCTCGCTCGGCTCGCTGCTCAGGGTCGCCGGCGCCGCGTTCGCGCTCGGCGCACCGCTGCGGACCGAGGCCCTGTTCGGCGACCGCCTGGTCCGGCCGCTGCCGGCGGACGGTGCGATGACCTTCCTGGCCAACCCCTGCGAGGCCGCCCCGGCCATCGACGCGGACCTGGCGGCGCAGGACGGCGGGCCGGGCCAGGGCGAGCGGGCTGGCGCGGCGGTGTCCGCGGACACCGGCGAGGGCCCGGACTCCACCCTGGAACTGCTGCGCAGGCTCGCGGCCGAGCGGGTCGAACTGCCGCTGGAGTCCGTCACCGCGCAGACCCACCCGATGGACGACCTGCACCTGAGCTCCATCACCATCGGTCAGATCGTCAACGACGTCACCCGGGCGCTCGGCCGACCGGTGCTCGCCGCGACGCCGAACTACGCGACCGTCAACCTGGGCGGGATCGCCGAGCTGATCGACCAGCTGGCGGACACCGCGCAGGACGGCGGCGAGTCCGCGGGCGAGGCCGCCGGCGTGGCTCCGTGGGTGCGGCCCTTCGCGGTCGAGCACGTGGACGCCGTCCTGCCGGCCCGCCCCGCCGCGCCGCAGTCCGCCGCCGCCGGGCAGTGGACGGTGCACAGCACCCCCGGCCACCCGCTCGCCGAACCGCTGCGCACCGCGCTCGCGGCAGCGGGCGTCGGGGACGGTGTGCTGCTCTGCCTGCCGGACGCGTGCGGACCGCAGGAGGCGGAGCTCTTCCTGACCGCCGGGCGGGCCGTCCTGGCCGCCCCCGAGGGCACCCGGCTGGTCGTGGTCCAGCACCGGCTGGGGGCGGCGGGCCTGGCCAAGACCCTGCACCTGGAGCACCCGTCGGTCCCGACCACGGTGGTCGAGCTGGCCGACACCGCCCCCGAGGGCGCGGCCCGCGACGAGGCGGTGGCCCGGGTGGTCGCCGAGACCGCCGCCACGGCCGGCTTCGCGGAGGTCCGCTACCAGCCGGACGGGCGCCGGACCGTCCCGGTGCTCCGGCCGCTGCAGCTCCGTCCGGCGGTCGAGGGAGAGTCCCCGCTGGACGCCGGGGACGTCCTGCTGGTCACCGGCGGCGGCAAGGGCATCACCGCCGAGTGCGCCATCGCGATGGCCCAGGACTCCGGGGCGGCCCTGGCCCTGATCGGCCGCGCCGATCCGGCCACCGACCCCGAACTCGCCGGGAACCTCGCCCGGATGGAGGCCGCGGGCCTGCGCCACCGGTACGCCCGCGCCGACGTCACCTCGGCCGAGCAGATCACCGCCGCGGTGGCCTCCTTGGTCGACGGGCTCGGCCCGGTCACCGCCGTCCTGCACGGCGCCGGCTTCAACCACCCGGCCGCCCTGGAGGCGCTCACCGCCGAGGACTTCCGGCGGACCCTGGCGCCCAAGACGGACGGCCTGGAGGCGGTCCTGGCGGCCGTCGAACCGGAACGCCTGAAGCTGCTGATCACCTTCGGCTCGATCATCGGCCGGGCCGGACTGCGCGGCGAGGCCCACTACGCCACCGCCAACGACTGGATGACCGAGCTGACCCTGCGCTTCCAGGACCGCCACCCGCGGGCCCGGGCCATCGCGCTGGAGTGGTCGGTCTGGTCCGGCGCGGGCATGGGCGAACGGCTCGGCGTCGTCGAGGCGCTGATCCGCGAGGGCATCACGCCGATCTCCACCGAGAACGGGATCCAGGTGCTCCGCGAGGTGCTCGCGGACCCCACGGCCGGCCCCGTCCTGGTGGTGAGCGGACGGGCCGGCGGCCTGCCGACCCTCACCACCGTGCGGCGCGAGCTGCCGCTGACCAGGTTCGTCGAGCGGGTGCTGGTGCACCACCCGGACATCGAGCTGATCACCGAGACCGAGCTGACCGAGGGCGGTGACCCCTACCTGTCCGACCACCGGCTCCAGGACGACCTGCTCTTCCCGGCCGTGCTCGGCATGGAGGCGATGGCCCAGGTCGCCGCCGCGGTGAGCGGGCACCAGGGCCCGCCGCTGCTGGAGGACGTCGAGTTCCGCCGTCCCGTGGTGGTCCGGCCGGGCGGCTCGACCACCATCCGGATCGCGGCGCTCGTCCGGGAGCCCGGAACGGTGGACGTGGTGCTGCGCAGCGAGGGCACCGAGTTCGCGGCCGACCACTTCCGGGCCAGGCTGCGCTACCCGCGGCCCGAGGTGCCCGGGACGCCGGTGCCGGTCGAGTTCGGCCTGCCGGCGGTGCCGGTGGACCCGGTGACCGAGCTGTACGGCAGCGTGCTCTTCCAGGGCAAGCGGTTCCAGCGCCTGCTGGAGTACCGGCGGGCGAGCGCCCGGCACGCGCTGGCGGAGATCTCCACCACCGCCCCCGCGCCGTGGTTCGCGGCCTTCCTGCCGCAGGACCAGCAGCTGGCCGACCCCGGCACCCGGGACGCGATGATGCACGCCATCCAGTGCTGCGTGCCGGACGCCACCCTGCTGCCGCAGAGCATCGAGCGGCTGTGGCTGGCCGACCCTGCGGACCAGGACGCCGAGTACGTCGTGCTCGACGCCCGGGAGCGCTCGCAGGACGGCGACACCTACGTCTACGACCTCGACGTGCGCACGCCGTCCGGGAAGGTCGTCGAACGCTGGGAGGGGCTGACCCTGGTCGCCGTCCGCAAGCGCGACGGAGCCGGGCCGTGGGTGCCCGCGATGCTCGGTTCGTACCTGGAGCGCGGCTTGGAGCAGGTGCTGGGCGGCAACCGCGCGGTGGTCGTCGAACCCGCGGCGAAGCCGACCGCGGAGCCCGCCGCGGAGTCCGCCGCGGACGGGGACCGCAGGGCCCGCACCGAGACGGCCCTCGGCCGGGCGCTCGGTCGGCCCGTGGCACTGCTCCACCGGCCCGACGGCAAGCCCGAACTCGCCGGTGCGCCCGGCCTGGAGGGCATCACGGTGTCGGCCTCGCACGGCCCCGGCCTGACCCTGGCGGTGGCCGGAGCCGGGCGGCTCGCCTGCGACGTCGAGACCGTCCTGGAGCGCAGCACCGAGGACTGGGACGCGCTGCTGGGCGCCGGCCAGCTCGCCCTGCGGGACCTGCTGGTCAGCGAGGCGGGCTGCAGCCCGGCGGTGGCCGGCACCAGGGTCTGGAGCGCGCTGGAATGCCTGCGCAAGTCCGGCGCGACCACGCAGGCGCTGACGCTCGACCGCGTCCACCCGGGCGGCTGGGTCGTCCTGTCCGCGGGTGACGCGGCCGTCGCCACCTGGGTGACCACCGTCAACGACCGGACGGAGCCGGTGCTCTTCGCCGTGCTCGTCGGGAAGGAGAACTGATGTCGGCCTACTACGAGATCCGGCACACCGTGGGCTTCGAGGAGACCAACCTCGTCGGCAACGTCTACTACGTGAACTACCTGCGCTGGCAGGGGCGTTGCCGGGAGATGTTCCTCAAGGACAAGGCGCCGGGCGTGCTCGCCGAGCTGCAGGACGACCTGAAGCTGTTCACCCTCAAGGTGGAGTGCGACTTCTTCGCCGAGATCACCTCGTTCGACGAGCTGTCGGTCCGGATGCGGCTGGAGGAGCTGACCCAGACCCAGATCCAGTTCAGCTTCGACTACCTGCGGATCGACGGCGAGCAGGAGAACCTGGTCGCCCGCGGTCGGCAGCGGATCGCGTGCATGCGCGGGCCGAACACGGCCACCGTCCCCTCCCGGGTGCCCGAGGAGCTGCGCCAGGCGCTGGCGCCGTACGCCGAGGGCCAGGCCGCACGGGCCCTCGCGGTGGCGCCGGCCGCGCCCGCCGGGCCGGTGCGGACGGGGGAGGCACGGTGATCGGCAACGGCCGGTCCCCGGTCAACACCCAGCTGCCGGACGTGACGCCGGCGGCCACCGAGAACCACGCCGTTCTTCCGAAGGCCCTGCGCGAGACGATGGCCCGGTTCGCCACCGGGGTCACGGTGCTGACCACGGGCGGCGAGTACGCCCACGGGATGACCGCCAACGCCTTCAGCTCGGTCTCCCTGGAGCCGCCGATGGTGCTGTGCTGCGTGGGCCGCTCCGCGACGATGCACGAGGCGATCACGGCGACCAGGTCCTTCGCGGTCACCGTGCTCGGCGCCGACCAGGAGCACCTGGCGCGGTACTTCACGAACAAGAGCCGACCGCGCGGGGCCGCCCAGTTCGACGGCCTCGACTGGCAGCCCGGCCCGTTCACCGGGGCGCCGCTGCTGTCCGGCTCGCTGGCCTGGCTGGAGTGCAAGCTCGCCGAGCAGTACGACGGCGGCGACCACTCCATCTTCCTCGGCGAGGTGCTCGCCTCGGACTGGGCCGACGACCGGCAGGCACTGCTGTTCTACGGCGGCGCCTTCCACCGGGGCATCGGCGGCACACCGGAACAGATCGGCTGAGGGGAGGACGACCGATGTTGGTGAGCGTGACCGGCGGCACCGGATTCGTCGGCATCCACTCGGTCGCGGCGCTGGTCCGCGGCGGCCACCGGGTGCGGATGCTGGTCCGCGACCCGGCCGCCGCGGAGCGGGTCCTCGGCCTGCTGGCGGTGGACCCGGGCGCCGTCGACCTGGTCGTCGGGGACGTGACCGACGAGGGCGGCGCGGCCCGAGCGGTGCGCGGCGCCGACGCCGTGCTCCACGCGGCCGCGGTGTACTCATTCGACAGCCGGCACGACGAGCGGATGCGCCGGACCAACGAGCGGGGGACCGAACTGGTGCTGGCCGCGGCCCGCCGCTCGGGCGCCGACCCGGTCGTCCACGTCTCCAGCATCGTCGCGCTGCTGCCGTCCCCCGGACGGCCGCTCGGGGAGCACTCCCCGGTCGGCTGTCCCCGGGACACCTACATGGCGACCAAGGCGGCGGCCGAGCGGATCGCCCGGGGCCACCAGCGGGACGGCGCGCCGGTGGTCATCAGCTACCCGCCCGCGCTGCTCGGCCCGCAGGACCCGGGGCTGGGCGACCAGAACGCCCGGCTGCGCAACGCCCTGCGCGGACTGATGCCGATCTGGCCGCTCGGCGGCTTCCCGGTCGGCGACGTCCGCGACACCGCGCGGCTGCACGCCCGGCTGCTGACCACGCCGCGGGCGGGCTCCGGCCGGCACTTCGGGCCGGGCCGCCACCTGCCCACCCGGCAGTACGTGCGGACCCTGCGGGAGGTCACCGGGCGGCGACTGCCCGCGGCCTTCCTCCCCGCCCGGGCCATGCTGCCGGTCGGCGCCCTGGCCAGCCTGCTCCAGCGCGGATGGCCCTGGCACATCCCCGCCGAGTACGGCGCCGTGTACACCTGTGCCTGTGCGGCCCCGGTCGATCCCGCCGCGAGCACCGGCGGGCTGACCCCGAGGCCGACCGCCGAGACCATGGCGGACACGGTGCGCTGGCTGTACGACCAGGGCCGGCTGACCGCCGCCCAGGCCGGCCTGATCGCCGCGGACAAGGACCGCTGAGCCGGACCCGACGGCCGGCCGCGAACGGACCCCGGTCCGTCCGCGGCCGGCCGTCGGCCGTGGCGGCGGGGGAGCCGCTGCGGCGGATGCCCGTCAGCCGTCGATCCTGAACGACTCGCCGTAGACCTTCCACACCAGCGGGGGCCTGAGATCGAGGTTGCCCGCCTTCAGGAACACCAACTGCTCGGTGTCCACCCGGTCGGTCTCCCCGTGGGCGGCCTCGGTCTTCATCGCGGCCCGGCGGGCGTCGAGGAAGGCGGCCAGGTAGGCCTTCTCGTCGCCGCCCTGGGCGGGCGTCCTGGCCTTCCTCATGGCGGCGGCCCGGATGCCGCCGAAGCTGACCGACCCGTCGCCGGGGCCGTGCATGACGATGGCGTCGTAGTAGACCAACTGGCCGAGGGCGCGCAGCCCGTCGGTCCGGGCCTGCATGACGGACGGGTTGAAGTAGACCCGGTCCCGCTCGTCCGTCTGGGCCTGCCGGAAGACCGGGTCCTGGGCCGCCTTCTTCCAGGCCCCGACGAAGTCCGGGTCGAGGCCGGCGTGCGAGGAGGAGTCGTTCACCTTGCGCAGCGCCGGGAGGTACCCGGACAGCGCGTTGCCGGGCTTGAGCTTCCCGTAGTGCTCGACGAGGTCGAGCATGTCGCCGGTGCCCGAGCAGAAGCCGACGATGCCGGCCGTGTAGCCGCGGCCGTCCCCGATGTCCTCGATGTAGGCGAACTGGGCCTTCCAGTCGAGCGAGGAGTTCTCCGCGCTGGAGACGATCTGCTGGGCGATGTCCTTCATCCGGGGGTCGTCGAGGCCGTTCCCGGTGGAGGTGGTGGCGGCGGCGGTGGCGGTGGACCCGGGCTCGGGGGGCTGGGTGGTGCGGTGCGGGCGGGCGTTGGCGACCGTCGCGGTGACGGCGGTGACCAGCACCGCGGCCGTGGCGATGTGCAGGGCCCTGGGGCGCGACGGCCGGGCGTGTTTCGACGGCATGCGTACTCCGGATCTGGCGGACGGGGATTCGGTGGACGGGGATTCGGTGGGCGGGGATTCGGTGGGCGGGGCGGGGCGGGGTGGCCGGTGTCCGGGGGATTCCGGACACCGGTGAACCGCCGCCGGGCCGTTCGGGCGTGGCGCGGGTGGCGCGGGCCGGTCAGGCCATGGCGGACGGGTCGGGATCGGGGTTCGCGGGCGTGGGCGGCTCCGGGAGGAGCACGCCCGGGGTGAGGCGGAAGCGGTCCGGGCGGGTGACCGTCCGGCGGTCGGCCGGCGCCACCTTGTCCCGGCGCTCCAGCCAGGCACGCAGCCGGTTCCGGGCGCTGAGGTCCCGCCCGGCGTCCGGGCCGGCCGGCGCCGGGCCGGTGGTCTCGCGCAGCAGCACCCGGGCGGGGCGGGCCACGCCGTCGCCGGGGGCGACATCGACCACCACGAAGCCGGTCCCCGGCGGGAAGGCCACCTGGGGCACCTCGCGGTCGTCCCCGAAGGCGGCGGTCCGCCGGCCGGTGGTCGACCAGACGGCGAACTCGACCGGGGCGCCCAGGTCGGCCGCGGGCGAGGCCAGGCCGGCGATCGCCCCCGGTTCGAGGAGCACCAGGCCCACCGGGAAGGCCTCCAGCGCCTCCGGCGCCAGATCGGCACCCAGCAGCACCGCGCCGTGGTGGCTCGGCAGCCGGAGCAGGCCCGAGCCCAGACAGGCGAGGTACGGGCGCAGCGGACCCTCCACGCCGCCGCGGGCCTCGGCGAGGAGAGCGGCCCGGTCGGCGGGGACACCGGAGTCCTCGTGGTGCAGCAGCACGGCCACCAGGTCGGCCTTGAAGTCGTCCCGGCCGGTCGACCGCAGGCCCGGCAGCCGGGTGACGGCCGGCTCCACCCGCCCGGCGCAGCGGTGGTAGTGCTCGCCGAGCAGCAGCCGGAAGGCGTCGCGGTCCTGCACGGCGCTGACCGGGGCCAGGGGCAGGACGTCGGCGGCGGTGAAGTAGCGGGCGGCGAGGGCGGGGGAGACGGGGGCGGGGGCGGGCGCCGTGGCCGGCATGGTCGCGAGCGGGGTCCCGGTTGAGAACTCCCTTGCAGGCTCTCCCGACTGGGGCGTCTCGCCGTCGGCGGTGCGAAGGGTTGGCGGCTCGGTGGCGAACTCCCCTGTGGGGCCGGCGGATCGGTTGGCCTCGCCGGTGGTGGTGCGATGGTCGGGCGGCTCGGTGGTGAGGCCAGCGGCCGTCGGCTCTCCGGGTGCCGCGGCCGTGAACTCCTCGTCGCTGGAGCCGGGTTCGGGCCCTGCCCCAGCGGCAGGACGACGGGCCGCGCCCGCACTCCCCGGAGCGCCGGTGGCCGACTCCGTCGCCGTACCGCCCGCTCCCGGCACACCACCGCTGGTGGCCAGGCCCACGGGCGCGGTCGGCAACCCGACCGACAGCCCGACCGGCGGCTCGGTGGGGAGGGCGGCCTCGGGGGCGGGCCCTGGGTCCGTGTCCGTGGGGAGGGCGGCCTCGGGGGCGAGGCCGTGCGGTGCCCTGGTGGGGGCGGCCGTCTCGGTCGTGAGCCCCGGGTTCGTACCGGTGGGGAGGGCAGCCCCGGGGCCGAGGCCGTGGGGTGCGCCGGCCGGTGCCGGCTGCGGCGCCGGGGCGGACAGGGCGAACCGCTCGGCGGCCGGGGCCGGGACGGCCCCCGCCCAGGTGCCGGCGCCGATACCGGCCGGTCCGGTCGGGTCGCCGGTGGCGGGCCGGGTCGGCGGGTCGAGCCACACCAGGCCGTTCATCCGGGCGAAGAACCGGGCGCTGCTCTCCGACGCGGCGTCGACCAGCCCGTGCAGCAGCAGCCCGTACCCCCGGACGCCGGGGACCGGCAACTGGTCGAGGACGGCCGCGAGTTCCTCCCAGACGTGGTGCGGGACCAGCCGGGCCTGCTCGCCGACGACGATGGTCGGGCGGGCCGGGTCCGGGCGCAGGTAGCGCGGGGCCCAGGCGTACGGGGGTTCCGGGCGGAGCCAGAGCCCGGCCGGTACGGCCTCCAGGCACCAGAACGGAAAGGCCCGGAACAGTCCGGGCCCCACCGTCTCCCAGCCGGCGGCGCCCTTGCGCCACGCCGAGCTGACGGTCTCGTGCCGGCCGGAGGAGCTGAGCCGGAGCAGGTACGGCTCCCAGGAGGCGGCGCCCCGGTGGTCGAGCACGGCGGTGGTGTAGCCGCTGCCGCCCGCGACCGGCAGCCCGATCGCGCTGTGGACCGGTCGCCCCAGCCGCTCGGCGAGGCTGCCGGACAGCAGGGCGACGGCGCCCGGGTCGGCCCAGGGCGCGCTGACCACGAGCTGGTCGGAGCCGATCGGCAGGGACAGCGCGGCCTCGGTGAACTCCTGCGGGTCCAGGACGGGCCGGGCAGGCGTGCCGACCAGCAGCGGGGTGGTCCCGGGGGGCGTCGCGAGTTGCCGCAGGAAGGGCATCGGCCCCGCGGGCCGGGCCGTGACGTGGTTGAGCCAGAAGCCGGTGGCCAGCCGGTGGACCGACACCGAGGCGGGCGGGGTGCCCGTTCCGGCGGGGGCGCCGGCCCGTCCGGCGCCCGGTCCGGCCGGGTCGGGAACGGGGAGCGCGCCGGGCGCGGGGAGCACCGGCCCGGGGGCGACCGGGGCGGTGGCGGCGACCGTCTCGCGCAGTCGGCGGGCCCGGCCTCCGGGCGGGCAGCTCCACCAGGTGGCCGGCTCGGCGGAGCCGTTCGGGGCGGTCACCTTGAGGGTGCCGTCGGGCTGGACGGCGACCATGCCGTCCGGGGCGACGACCGTGATGCCCGCCCTGTCGGCCACGACCTCGGCGGGGCGCCGGCCGCCGGGGCCGACGGCGGCCAGCCCGGAGGCGGCCAGGATCAGGCTGGACGCGCCGCGGGCCCGGGCGATCATCCCGAGCTCGGCCATCTGCTCGCGCAGCACGGGGGCCGCGTCCGTCGCCGCCGCCACCACGACCAGGGCGTTCGGGACGGGCCGCAGGGTGCCGATGGCGGCGGACAGCTCGTGGTCGGTCACCTCGGGCGGGGCGATGACGAAGTGCGGCCCGAGCACGCGCAGGATCGAGCGTCCGCCGCGGCGGGCGGGTGCGGTGGCGGGCGCGGTGCCGCGGCGGCCGAACCAGCGCCGCACCGCCGGTGCGCCGCCGTCCGCCGCGGAGCCGCCGGCGTTCCCGGCCGCACCCCCCGCCGCACCCCCGGCCGCACCCTCCGCCGCACTTCCGGCCGGGCTCATCGCGGGCTCCGGACGGCTCCGGCGGATGTCCGGCGAGGCTCCACCTCGGCCATTGGCGTCTGCCTCCCTGGTCGGTCGTCGGGGCCCGCACGGGCGGACCTCGCCCAGCTACACGGGATCGCCGGGCACCCGGTTCACCGGGCGCGCGGCGAACCGGCGGCGTCCGGCGGTCCCGTACCGGGGTCGGCTCAGGTGCGCTCCGCCCCCTCCGGCTCGGGAGCCCTGGCGGTCTGCAGCTGGACGGTCCGCCGTCGGCTGATGTGCAGCGCCCGGCCGGGCGGCAGCTCCCGGGGCTTGACGCTGCCGAAGAGCACGCCCTCGCTGGGCGGGCAGGACAGCAGCACCGCCGGGGTGTTGACGTCCAGCAGCCGGCGCATCAGCGGGTCGCTCATGGCCCGGGCGGCGCCGTTGGCGCTGCGCGCCACGATCAGGTGCAGGCCCAGCTCGGTGCCCTGGGCGAGGTGGTCGAGCAGCGGGGCGAAGGGGTGGCCGGTGATCGGAGCGGTGATCAGGTCGTAGTCGTCGACGACGACGAAGAGCTCGGGGCCGGTCCACCAGTCGCGGAGCCTGAGCCGGGCGGGGGTGATGTCCTCGCCGGGCACCCGTCCCTCCATGGCCCGGGCCGCGCCCTGGACGACCTGCTTGAGGACGTCCACCGCGACGGCGTGGCCGACCCGGTACTCCTCGGGGACGAAGTCGAACAGGCCGCGCCGGAAGTCGATCAGCATGATCCGGGCCTCGGCCGGGGTGTAGGCGGAGGTGATGCCGTCGATCAGCAGGCGCAGCAGGTTGGTCTTCCCGGACTCGCTGTCGCCGATCACCACGAGGTGCGGGGTCTCCTCGAAGTCGTGCCACAGCGGCGCGATCCGGCGGTCCTCCAGGCCGATCGGCACCCGCAGCCGGCCTTCGGCGGCGGGCAGTTCGGCGGCCTCCAGCATCAGCGGGAGCATCCGCACCTGTGGCGCGCGCGGGCCGGTCCAGTGCTCGTTCACGGCCTCCACCAGGTCCGCCACGGCGTCGGCGAGGTCGTCGGTGCCGCCGGTGCCGTCGATGCGGGGCAGCGCGGTGAGGAAGTGCAGCTCCTCGTCGGTGAGCCCGCGGCCGGGGATCCTGGGGACGGTGGCGGCGGCCCGCATGTTGATCACGGAGTCCACGTTGTCGCCCAGCCGCAGCTCGAACCTGGTGCCGAGCTGGTCGCGCAGCGCGCTGGTCACCTCGGCCCAGCGGGTCGCGGTGATGATCAGGTGGACGCCGTAGTTGAGGCCGCGTCCGGCGATCAGGCCGAGGATCTGCACCAGCTCGCCGAACTCCTGGCGGACGGTGTTCCAGCCGTCCACGACCAGGAAGACGTCGCCGTGCGGGTCGTCGGCGAGCGCCGGGTCGCCGGCCGCCCGGCGCCGGCGGAAGGCGGCGGCCGAGTCGATGCCCAGCCGGGCGAAGCTCTGCTCCCGGCGGGCGATGACGCCGTTGATCTCGGCGATGGTGCGCCCGACCCGCTCCGGGTCGTGCCGGCCGGTCACCCCGCCGACGTGCGGCAGGTCGCGCAGCGCCGACAGGCCGCCACCGCCGAAGTCCAGGCAGTAGAACTGCACTTCGCGCGGGGAGTGGGTGAGGGCCAGGCCGGTGACCAGGGAGCGCAGCAGGGTGCTCTTGCCGCTCTGCGGGCCGCCGGCGACGGCGACGTGGCCGCCGGCCCCGGAGAGGTCGGCGGTGAGCAGGTCGCGCAGCTGCTGGAACGGGCGGTCGACGACGCCGACCGGCACCGACAGCCCGCCGCGCAGCTGCCACCCGGCGGTGGTCAGCCCGTACTCGGGGTGGGGGGAGAGCGGCGGCAGCAGCTCGTCCAGGGTCGGCGGCACGTCCAGCGGCGGCAGCCAGACCCGATAGGCCGGCGGGCCAGCGTCGGTGAGGCGCTCGGCGGCCAGGTCCAGCAGGGTGCGGGCGGTCGTCTCCGGCTCGCTCTCCTCCGGGAGCTCCGGTTCCTCGACCACCGGCTGTCGGCGGGGCGCCGCGTACTCGGTGCCGAACGGCAGGATCTGCCCGGCCGCCGCCGCCTGCCGCTCGGTGCTGGGCTGCTGCCGGCGGTACGGCCCGGAGACGTAGGCGGCCTTGAACCGGCTGAGGGTGGCGATGTCGCTGCGCAGGATGCCGTTGCCGGGCTGCGAGGGCAGGTGGAAGGCGTCCGGCACCCCGAGCACGCCGCGGCTCTCCATGGCGGAGAAGGTGCGCAGACCGATCCGGTACGAAAGATGGGACTCCAGGGCGTGCATCCGGCCCTCGTCGAGGCGCTGCGAGGCCAGCAGCAGGTGCACGCCGAGGGAGCGGCCGAGGCGGCCGATCATGATGAAGAGGTCCATGAAGTCCCGGTGGGCGGCGAGCAGTTCGGAGAACTCGTCGACCACCACGAACAGGGTGGGCAGTGGGTCCAGCTTGGCGCCGGAGGACCGGGCCGCCTCGTAGTCCACCAGCGAGGTGTGGTTGCCCGCCGAGCGCAGCAGCTCCTGGCGGCGCATCATCTCGCCGTGCAGCGCGTCGCGCATCCGGTCCACCAGGGCGGCCTCGTCGGCCAGGTTGGTGATCACCGCCGAGGTGTGCGGGAGGCGGTCCAGGCCCAGGAAGGTCGCGCCGCCCTTGAAGTCGACCAGCACGAAGTTGAGCGTCTCCGAGGAGTGCGTCAGCGCGAGGGCCAGCACCAGGGTGCGCAGCAGCTCGGACTTGCCGGAGCCGGTCGCACCGATCAGCAGGCCGTGCGGGCCCATGCCGCCCTGCGCGGACTCCTTGATGTCCAGGTCCACCGGGGTGCCGTCCGAGCCCACGCCCAGCGGCACCCGCAGACGCTGCTCCCGGGGCCGGTCGGCCCACGCCCGGCGGACGTCGTGCCGGTGCAGGTCCTTGATCCCCAGCAGCGAGGTCAGGTCGAAGTCGGTGGCCAGTGGCTCGGCGCTGTCGGTGGAGTCGCCGAGCCGGTGGGGCGCGAGGACGGTGGCGAAGCGCCGGGCGGCGGCCGCGGTGAGCGCATCGGGGCGGCCGAGCGCGGTGACGCTGTCCTTGCGGTCGCGGTCGGTGCCGACCAGCTCCAGTGCGCCGTCCGCCGTGATCCGCAGCCGCAGCCGGTGCTTGGCGTGCTTCCACTCCAGCGCGTCGTCCACGTCCAGCACGGTGGCGTTGCGGTAGCCGGCCAGCGCGGCCCGGCCGGCGGCGGGCAGCCGCACCCCGTCGACCACGATCAGGGTGTACGGCTCCTCGCGGCCCGGCTGGGCATCCGGCTCCCAGGGGCCGCGCGCGGCGAACTCGGTGCCGAGCAGCTGCTCCAGCTCCACCATCGAGGCGGCCACCAGCCGGACCGGGCCGGCGCCGTCGGTCTCGTCCGGGTGCAGGGCGTGCGGCAGCCACTTCAGCCAGTCCCAGTCGGCGCGCCGCTCGGGTGCCGTCACCACGCCGATCCGCAGTTCGTCGGGGGCCTGGAAGTAGGCCAGCTGGGCCACCATCGCCCGGGCCAGCGCGCGGGCCGGTCCGGTGGTACCGGTCGCGTCGCCGTCGGGGGAGGCGGCCTCCTCGCCCGCGTCCGCCCGTAGCAGCACGTGGGCGTAGCCGCGGACGTGCACCGCGATCGGCTGTTCGGGCAGGGTGCCGTACGCGTGGATGAAGCGCCGCAGCGCGTGCGCGCTCAGCGGCTCCAGGTCCTCGACCGGCTTGGTGGCCAGCGGGGCGAGCCGTACGGCCAGCCGCTGCGCGCCCACCGCGATCCGCACGTCGCCGAAGTCCGGGTGGGCCGCCCGGCGCTCCCACAGCCGGGAGGTGCGCACCATCGAGGCCAGCGCGGCGGGCTCCGGGTGCCGCCAGGCCAGCGCCCGCTGCTGCTTGACGGTGTGGCGCCGGACCTGACGGCGGATCTGCGACAGGTAGCGGAGGTAGTCCCGGCGCTCGCCGCGCAGCTGGCGCTTGCGGTCGCTCTCGCCCCGGATCAGCTGGGTGACCAGCATGCCGACGGCGGACAGGGCCATCATGCCGATCGCCACGTACGTCAGCGGGCCGCCCGAGGTGCTCGGGTTGAGGACGATGAACACCATCGACAGGGAGCTCAGCGCCATCGGCGCCATGGTGAGCACGGTGGACAGCCCGCTCTGCGGCTCCGGCAGCCCGGGCGGCTCCTGCAGCTGGATGTCGCCGTCCGGCATCTCCGGCCCGGAGCGCCTGGGCGGACGCTCGACCACGACCTGACTCAACGGGCTCCTCCTCACACGATGACGTTTCCGCCCGGGGCACGGAACCGGGCCCGGGAACGGTTCACCGAACCGGTGCCCGTCCCGGTGAACCGCGGCCCCCGGTGTTTCCGTGCAGCCGGGCGAAGAGCCGAGGACCGTCGGGAGGGAACGCATGAGTGGTGGCGCCGTGGCCGGCCTGTGCAGACTGAGGTTCCGTGCGCCCGACTCGGCGTTCGAGCTGGTCGTGCCCTCCGACGTGGTCCTGGCGGACCTCCTCCCGGGCGTGCTCGGGCACGCGGGCGCCGAGACCGAGGAGGCCGGCGCCGAGCACTCCGGCTGGGTCCTGCAGCGGGTCGGCGAGGAGCCGCTGGACGAGGAGCTGACGCTGGAGGCGCTCGGACTGCGCGACGGCCAGGAGCTGTTCCTGCGCCCGCGCACCGCCGAACTGCCCCCGGTGCACTTCGACGACCTAGTGGACGGGGTGCGCAGCGGCATGCTGGAGCGCCGCGACTCCTGGCGCCCGGCGCTCACCCACCACCTCGCGGTGGCCGCCGCGCTGGTCGCCCTGGCCGGCGGACTGGCGCTGCTGCTCCTGCCGGGCCCCGCCCACCTGCGCTGTGCGGCGGCCGCGGTGGGCGCCGTCCTGCTCCTGGCCGGGGCCGGCGGCGCCGCCCGGACGGTGGGCGACGGCGCCGCGGGCACGGCCCTGGGCGCCGCCGCGATCGGCTACGCCGTCACCGCCGCCGTCCTGGTGCCCGGCCTCGACGGCACGGACCGGCTGCTGTCCGGCGGGTCGGCCGGCGCCGGCGCCGCGGTGCTCGCCCTCGCCGTGACCGGCGCCTCGGCGCCGTTCTTCCTCTCCGTCCTGTTCGCCGCCCTGGTCGCCCCGGGCGCCGGCGTGCTGGCGCTGGAGGAGGTGCCGCCGGGGCACGCCGCGGCGATCCTGGCCTGCGCGGCGGTGCTCTCCGGGGCCTTCGCGCCCGGCCTCGCCTTCAAGATCGCGGGGCTCCGGGTGCCCGCGCTGCCGCGCAACGCCGAGGAGCTCCAGGAGGACATCGAGCCCTTCCCGGCCGCCGAGGTCCTCGCCCGCGGCGATGTCGCGGACGGCTACCTGACCGGCTTCCTCGGCAGCATCGGCCTGGTCTGCGCCGTCTGTCTGACCCTGCTGGCGGGTGCCGACGGCTGGGGCCCGGCCGCGACGGCCGCCGACCTCGCCGTGCTGCTCCTGCTGCACGCCCGGGAGATCGGCAGCTTCCGGCAGCGCCTCGCCGTCCTGCTGCCCGGCCTGTACGGGCTGGTGCTGCTGGCGGGAGGGCTCGGCCTGCGGGCCGGCTGGCAGGACCGGCTCACCCTGGTCGCCGCGCTGCTGGGCGTCGCGGCGGTCCTGCTGGTCGTCGCGTGGACGGTGCCCGGCCGCCGGCTGCTGCCGTACTGGGGGCGCGCCGCCGACCTGCTGCACTCCCTGGCGGCCTTCGCCCTGCTGCCCCTCGCGCTACAGACCCTGGGCTTCTACCAGTTGATGCGGGGCCTGGCCGGCTGACGCCCCGCCCGCCGCCGCGCCCGTCCCCACCACCGATCCCGGGAGAGGTCCCATGCAGTCCAGACGCGACCAGGTGCAGGCCCACCTGTTCGTGATGAGCCGGGTCGCCTCCGGGATGCTGCGCGCCGAGCCGGACGCGCCCGACACCCCCGTCGCCCGGACCACCCGCGGCGCCGCGGTCGGGCTCGCCATCGGCCTGCTGATCGGCGTCGGCGCCGGTGTCTACGGCCTCGTCCAACCCGGGGGCGCGACCGGCTGGAAGAAGCCCGGCACGCTGGTGGTGGTCGAGGAGAGCGGCGCCCGCTACCTGTACGCCGGCGGGCAGTTGCGCCCGGTGCTCAACCAGGCCAGCGCCAGGCTGCTCGCCGGGGACCGGTTCCGTTCGACGACGGTCGGCGCGGCCTCGCTCGACGGCGTTCCGCGCGGGGCGGTGGTCGGCCTCGTCGGCGCCCCCGACGCCCTTCCGGCCGAGCGGGACCTCGGCCAGGCCGACTGGTCGGCCTGCGCGGTCCAGACCCCCGGGGCCGCACAGGGTGCCCGGGCCGCACCGCAGCTGTCGCTGGCGATCGGTCTGCGGCAGGGAAGCCGCCCGCTCACCGACGAGCGGGCCGTGCTGCTGGCCGGGCCGGACGGCGTTCCCCAACTGGTATGGCGTGGAAGGAGGTTGCGCCTGGACGCCGGCGGGCTGCGAGCCCTCGGCTACGGCGGCGCCGTGCCGTACCCGGTGACGGCCGGCTTCCTCGACACCCTGCCGGTCGGCCCGGACCTCAGGGCGCCCGAGCCGCACGGGCGCGGCGGCGCCGGCCCGGCGCTGGCCGGCCGGCCCACCCGGATCGGCCAGCTGTTCACCGGCCCGGGCGGGGAGCGCTACCTGCTCGCCGAGGACGGGCTCGTCCCGCTCGGGGAGACGCTGTACCAGCTCGTCCAGGGCGATCCGCGCACCCAGCAGGAGGCCTACGGCGGTGCGCCCGTCACCCCCGGGCCGGTCGGCCCGGCGGATCTCGCGGCGCACCTCGCCCCCGCCGCCGCGGCGGCCGCCTGGGCGGGCGCCGAACTCCCCGGCCGGCCACCGCAGTTGGCGACGGTCGGGGAGGGGCAGGTGCCCTGCGCGGAACTGCGGCCCGGCGCCGGGCCGGCCGTGGTCGCGGTCGCTCTGGTGGACGCCGCCGCCGTCGCCGGCCAGCCCCCGGCCGTCCAGCCGGGCGTCGCCCCGGCCTGCAACGGCGCCGACCGGATCGTGGTCCGGCCCGGCGGCGGCTCGCTGGCGCGGGCCGTCACCGGCTCCGGCGCCGGCTCGACCCTCTACCTGGTCACGGACACGGGGGTGAAGTACCCGCTGCCCTCGCCCGCGACCGTCAAGCTCCTGGGCTACACCAAGGCCGCCCCGGCGGCCGTCCCCACCCGGCTGCTCGGCCTGCTGCCCACCGGGCCGAGCCTCGACCCGGCCGCCCTGACCGGCGGCGGAGTGGTCGACACGACCGCCGCAACGAACCCCTGCGGGGGCTGAACCCCCGGGCACCGCGCGTCCGTTCAGTGTGCCGGGCCGCGGACCCCTGACCCACCCGAGGCACCGGCGACCGGCCGGCGCCCGCCACAGAGAAGGGATGTCACATGGCCGGCAACAGCATGCTCAACGATCCGTTGGTCGTCCAGCAGGTGCTGATCACGGTGGCGACGCAGGACACGCACATGCAGCACACCCAGCGCCAGATCCAGAACATCGTCGAGCAGGTCCAGACCTACTTCAGGGCCGAGGCCAGCGCCGTGTTCTGCCAGAAGATGCAGGACTGGCAGGCCAGGTACGCCCAGGTGCGCGAGCAGTACACCAGGTTCCACGACCTGCTCGTCGGCGGTTCGGGCCTGATCCAGGACTCGGGCCAGCAGTCCGTCCGCGTCGTCTCGAGCCTCGGCGCCGGCGACGCCGTCCTCAGGGAACTCGGCTGACCGGCTCCGGCTGACGCCGGCCGGCGGGCGACACCGCGGGCACACCCACCGGCCGGGTCAGGGCCGGAACCACCACAGCCGCTCGAAGGAGACCGACGATGGCAGACGGCAGCATCGAACTCCACCACCAGCAGATCGACGAGGCCGCGGCGATGCTGCGCCAGCACGGCGTCCTCATGCACGAGATGATGGAACAGACCCGTACCTTCCTCACCCAGGGCCTCGGCCACGAGCTGCACGGTGAGTACGCCACCGCGGGCAAGGGGTACGCCGACTTCCTGTCCTCCGCCGACTCCGCCATGACCGACGACATCGCCAAGGCCGCGGCGGCCCTGGACGAGGTGCACCTCATGATCCGCGAGTCCGACCAGTCGGCCGGCGCCAGGTTCAAGCTCTGACCGGCCGGGCGAGTCACGGTGACCGAGGACGAGAAGGCCGAAGAGGACCGGAAGAAGAAGGACGAGGAGAAGCGGAAGCAGAAGGAGAAGGAGGCCAGGGAGAAGCAGGAGCAGAAGGAGAAGGACGACGCCGACAGCTTCAAGGTCACCGAGAACTTCCTGCTCGACTTCGCCCACACCAAGCTGACCGCGATGCTGGCGGACCTGAAGACCCACCCCTCGCGGGTGGCGCTCAAGGAGTTCGTCCTCGGCATCGGCGGCGGCAAGTTCTCCGGCGACTACGCGAAGCTCCTGCCCGGCGGTCGCGACGCGGTGGTCCCGAGCGGCAAGACGCTGCGCGAGGGATTCACCAAGTACTGCGCGGCGCTGGAGGACCAGTTCAAGACGCTGGAGGATCAGGTCCAGGCGATGATCGACGACCTGGCGTCGGCCGACACCGCCCTGAAGCACGGCGGGGACGACGCCCTGGCGGCCGCCGAGATGATCTACCTGGTCAGTGACGTCCTCAGCCCCGGCGGCGGCACCAGGTAGTCCGCCCGCCGGGCCGCACCGGCCCGCAGCCCGGCGGCGCCCCCTCGCCGCCCACCGACAGCGGGGCGGGCCGGATCCCTCCCCGGCCCGCCCCGCCCGCGAACCGAAAGCCCCCTGGAGCTGTGACAGATGGCCACCAACACCTGGGAATCCGTGCTGCTGGCGTTCGCGCCCTCCGACCGGACGACCTTCCTGCAGCGCAGCGCCGTCACCGGAGACGAGAAGGTCCAGTGGATCGCCAACCACAGGTACGAGACCCTGCCGTACTTCAAGCAGACCGGGGGCGACGAGGGCTACGACGTCTGGTGGTCGTACAACTACACGGACGGCCTGGGCAAGCCGTGGAGCCACGTGATCGGCTGCAACCTCAACTGGAAGCAGTTCCAGGACGAGGGCACCGAACTGGGGAAGTGGATCCGGCAGGGCTACGACGCCCTCATGCCGCTCGCCCACTCGCCCTACGAGAACGACAGCATGAGCCCCTGGAGCTTCGACACCGCCGTGTCGACCCTGAAGGGCGCCGAGCAGCTGCTGCAGACCTGGGTGCCGACGATCAAGGGCTGGACCGCCGACGTCGCGGCGCCGGGGGCCGACTGGCAGGGCACGGCGGCCGGCGTGTTCCGGACGATGCTGGACCTCTTCGGCCACAAGGTCGAGAACCTCGCCAAGGCCCTGCAGGACAAGCACGTCGACACCCTGCTCCGGACGGCGCGGGACGCGATGGGCCAGGCGGTCCTCACCATGTGGAACGGGCAGGAGGCCTACCGCGACAGCCGCGACGCCTGGCCGGTCAACCCGCTGTTCGCGGCCCTGGTCGAGGGGATGTCCACGGCGAAGGTCACCGTCTCCGAGGGCCTCAGCGGCACCAACAACGACGGCACCGCGGTCGCGGGCGGCACGGTGGACTTCCGGGTCACCACCGCCTGGGGCGACCCGCACGGCGACGACTTCTGGAAGCAGGCCGAGAAGCGGGCCAAGGAGGTCTGGCTCAAGAACGTCGCCGACATCCTCGACAAGGCCGCCGGCACGGCGGCCAAGACCCTCGACAACGCCTACGGGCCGGCGATCCAGAGCCTGGCCGAGGGCATCCACGTGCGAGCGCCCAAGCCTCCCTACCGGGCGGCGCCGGACGACCCGCTGGGCGGCGGCAGCGACCCCTTCTCCGACGTCAGCAAGAACCTCAGCGACCTCAACAAGAACATGAACGACTCGCTGACCACCATGAACAAGGGGATGAACGACAACCTCAAGGGGATGAGCGACAGCTTCAGGAGCCTCACCGGCGGCGGCCCCGACTCCGGCCTCCCGACCGGCGGGCCGGGCGGGCTCGGTGGCGGCTCGGGCCTCCCCGGGCTCGGTGGCGGCTCGGGCCTTCCCGGGCTCGGTGGCGGCTCGGGCCTTCCCGGGCTCGGTGGCGGCTCCGGCTTCCCCGGCGTCGGCTCCGGCGTCCCCGTGCTGGACGAGAACGGCAAGCAGGTCTTCGACGGTCAGGGCAACCCCGTCACCGTGCCGCCGGGCAGCCACATCGACCCGACCACCCACCAGGTGATCGGGCCGGACGGAAAGCCGGTGCTCGGCGCCGACGGCAAGCCGATCACCGTCCCGCGAGGGGCGACCGTCGGCACCGGTCCGGGCGAGCACATGAAGGTGCCGCCCGGCTCGCACGTCGACGACCAGGGCCGGGTGATCGGCCCGGACGGCCGGCCCGTGCTGGACCGGAACGGCAACCCCGTCCTGGTGGAGCCCGGCTCCCGGGTCGACGGCGACGGCACCCTGCTGGACCCGGACGGCCGGCCGGTCTCCGAGCTCTCCCAGCTGCTGGCCGACCAGCGGCACGCCTTCGAGAGCGGCTTCGGCGGCGGTGACGGCGACGGGCTGATCGGCGGTGGCGGGCCCGGCTCCGGCTACACCCGTCTCCCCGGCGGCTCGCCGTTCGGCGGCTCCGGCGACACGGACGGCCTCGGCCTCGGCGGCTACTCGGGCACCGGCCTGATGCCCGGCGGACGCAGCGGCATGAGCGCGAAGGCGCTGGCCGGCGGTGGGGACCCGAACACCGTCCAGGCCCGGGCGGCGGCGGAGGCGGCCGAGGCCGCCGAGAAGGCCGCCGCGGCCAGGGCGGCGGCCGAGGCCGAGAGGAACGCGCTGACCGGCAAGGGCACGGCCACCACCGGCGGCATGCCGCCGATGATGCCGCCCGGCGCGGGCGCCGGTGCGCCCAACCAGAAGGACAAGGACCGTCAGCGCACCACCTGGCTGGCGGAGGACGAGGAGGTGTGGGGCACCGAGAGCACCGCGGTCAGCGGCGTCATCGGCCGCTGACCACCGCACCCCCCCGCAGGACCCGCGACACCCGGCCCCGGCCGGAGGAAAGGAATCCCGATGACCGTGCCCCCGACCGCCGACCCGTTCGGCCCCGACGGCCTCCTCGGCTCGATGAGCGAGGAGATCGAGCAGGCCATGGAGGCCCTGAGGGTCCAGCAGCGGAAGGCCGAGGAGATCCAGGCCGAACTCGCCCGCTCCTCCGCCACGGTCACCTCGAAGGACCGGATGGTGACCGCCAAGGTCGGCCCGCAGGGCCAGGTGCTCGCCCTCACCTTCCACACCACCGGCTACCAGGAGATGGCCCCCGCCCAGCTCGGCAGGCTGCTCACCGACCTGCTCAACGAAGCCCGGGCCGCGATGGGCGAGCAGGTGATCCGGGCGATGCGGCAGTTCGACGGCGTGGGCGACGCGCTGCGGCTCTCGCTCAGCGGCGGCAGCAGCCTCGACCGGCTGCTGGAGCCGCTGCGGGCGATGAAGCCGGGACACGACACCGAGGCCGAGGCGGAGCGCCGCCGGGCCGGCCGACAGGACGAGTTCCGTGAGTAGGCAGGACGTCTTCGCCAAGACCGAGGAGCTCAAGCGACGGTTCGGCGAGTTCCACGAGCTGTCGCTCCTGATCGACCAGGTCATCAGCGACGTCGAGACCGTCAACACCCGCAACAGCAGGGTCGGCGGCGACGACGAGATCGGCAGGCAGTACCACGACCAGGTCGACCGGGCGACCGAGGACCTGGCGGAGCTGATGAAGAGCATCAAGCAGACGGTGGACAACGCGGGCGAGAACGGCATCAACCTGGCCGCCGAACTCGACTACGCGCAGGACACCGTCGCCGACATCATGAAGACCCTGTAGGGAGAAGCGTCCAGTGCCGTACCCGTCGATCGTCATCGACGATGGCTTCGCCGAGTTCTTCACCGTGGTGTCGGGCATGCCCTGGCCCAAGGTCATGGAAGGCGAACTGCGTGACGTCCGCGACGCGTACGAGGTGCTGGCGAAGGAGATACCCAAGCTCCACGAGCTGATCGCGACCGTCGCGATCAAGGCCCGGCAGGAGTTCGAGGGGAACGCCGCCGAAGCGTTCTCCGCCGCGATGAACGAGTTCATCGGCGTCGGCGGCGGGAAGGACCTGGTCAAGGGCGCGGCGGACACCGCCCAGGCACTCGCCGACTGCGCGGGCGACGTCGCCAACTCGGTCGAATACACCAAGGTGATGGCGATCGCGCAGCTCGTCCAGCTGCTGTTCGAGATCACCATGGCGACCCTGTGGGCGCCCTTCACCTTCGGCGAGAGCTTCGCCGGCCTGACGCTGAAGTACTTCTTCACCCGGCAGGCGCTGTGGATGCTGCTGAAGTACCTGCTCAAGTCGATCCTGATGCACACCTTCACGGGCATCGTGAGCGGCATGCTCCTGGACTCGGTCATCCAGGGCATCCAGATCTCGCACGGGGACCGCAAGCAGTTCGACCTCGGTTCGTTCAAGGAGAACGTGCTCAACGGCGCCATCGGCGGTGCGCTGGCCGGCCCGATCAACCTGCTCGGCATGGGCCTGGGCAAACTGATCGGCAACCTGCTCGGCAAGAACGCCGGAAAGGTGCTCTCCAAGGAACTGTCGTCCCTCCTGAAGGGCGGCGACAAGGAGGCGCTCAAGCACCTCCTGGACACCGTCACCAAGCAGGCCGGCGGCTCGGCGCTGGGCGACCTGGAGAAGGCGGGGGCCAGGAACCTCGGCAAGGCCGGTGGTTCGGCGCTCTCCGACCTCGGCGGGCGCGGCGCGGGGGCGGGCGCCAAGCTGCTGACCGGGGAACAGGCCGAGGCCTTCTCCCGGTCGCTCGGCAAGCACCTGCAGAACGTCGAACCCTGGCTGAAGCAGGGCTTCGGCAAGGCGGGCGCCGGGAGCGTCGCCGAGCGCTTCACCGAGAACCTCGCGGGCAGCTTCGAGAAGCACCTCGGGGAACAGCTGGGCACGGGCGCGGCGCGGAAGCTCGGCCAGGAGTACGCCGAGGCCTTCGCCGCCGGCTGGACCAAGCACGGCGCCGGCAACGAGTCGCTCGGGGCCGTGCTGCGTTCCGTCCTGGAACACGGCGGGTCGGGGATCGGGGAGCACGGCGTCTCCGCGCTCGCCGAGCACCTGCCCAGGCTGGCCGCCGCCATGGGCGAGGGCGACAAGCTCTACCGCCTGGGCTTCGCGATCGGCTCCCAGCTGACGGAGGGCGCGCAGGGCAACCTCGCCGAGGGCTTCTACAACCTCATCTTCGACGACAAGCACCAGTTCACGACCAGCGCCGCCACCTTCGGCGGGGGCATGGCCATGGGACTGCTCGGCAAGGGCCTGCACGCCGGATTCCACAGGCTCGGCGTCGGGCAGGCCTGGACCGCGTACGTCCAGAAGATCCAGTTCAGGGAGATCGCGGCCGGCGCGGGCGCCTACTTCCCGCCCCTGCACCCGATGAACCTGCTGTCGCTGGCCAGCAACCTCGCCGGCCACCCGGCGCCCTTCCCGGTGCCCCGACTCGGACCGAACCACGAGGAGGTGACAGCCGGTCACGTGCTCGGCCACTCGCGCGGGACGGGCGAGGCGCCGGACGTCGAGTACGCGGCGCTGTTCGCCAAGGCCTTCGGCCAGGCGGACCTGGAGACCCTGTTCGCCGACCCGACGCCCAAGCCGGTGCCGACCACGTCGAGCGGCGGCGGCGCCCCCGGCAGGCACGACGTCGCGACGGGCCCCGGGAAGGCGGAGACCTCCGGCGGCGGCAGGACCGAGCGTGCGGCGCCCGTCCCGACCGAGGGCGGCAAACCCGCCCCGGGACGGCCCGCGCCCGTCCGGACCGGATCCGGCTGGAGCGGCACCACCCTCGTCGACGAGCCGGTGAGCCCCGCCCGGCCGGGCCGGACCGTCGGCGGGGGCACCGTCGGCGGGGGCGGCGCCGGCGGCGCGGGGGAGACCGGGCGTACCCGCCACGCCGTCGCCACCGGAAGCCCGACCGGCCGTCCGGACCCCGAGCACGGCACCCCGCCCGCCCGGCAGCAGGACGACCACACCCCGCGGCCGCCGTCCCGCCGCCGCGACGAGTACGAGAACGAGTACGGGAGCGAGAGCGACCACGACGGCTCCGGTCAGGACGCCCGGAACAGCCCGAACACCCCGGCCGGCCCGGAACCGGCCGCCAAGCGTCCCCGGCCCGACCAGGAGCGGTCCCTCGACGGCCGCCCGCCCTTCGACCAGGACGGCGACGCCCCGCGCCCGCCGCGCCCGCTGGACGGCTTCCTGCACGAGTTCTCCGACGGCGGCTACGGCACCCCCGACCCGGCGGCCCGGCACGCCCTGGAACAGGCGCTGACCGGCCCCGACGGCCCGAGGAGGTTCGCCCACCCCAGGGAGTTCGTCCGGCTGGTCAACCCGGAGGACGGCGGCGACAGCCTGCTCGGGGACGTCAACTGCGTGGCGGCCGCGATGGCCTTCCACGCCACCTTCCACGGCGACCCGCGGACGGCCCTCGCCCTGTCGCAGCGTCACCTGGGCGCCGTCACCGACGCCCAGAACTGGACCGGCCACCCGGCCGAGTACCTCGGCCTCGGCACCGCCGGCCTGAGCGAGGTCGCCCGCCGGGTCACCGAGGGCGGCCCCGGCTCGGCGGCGATGGTCTTCGCCTGGACCGAGGGCGGCAGGGGCCACGCCTGGAACCTCGCGAACGTCCCCGGCGAGGGCCTGGTCTGGGTCGACGCCCAGCAGGGACTGCACTCCCCGGGTGACCGCCCGCTCCCGCGGGACGTCACCCGGGTCTGGGCGATCACCCTCGACCCCCGGAACCGGCCGGTCCGCGGCGAAGGCGGCTTCAACGCGGCCGCGCCGCACCCGGACGAGCGGTCGGCCCGGCCGACCCCGGCGGAGGCCTTCACCGGTACGGACGGCCCCTCGAACCCCGCCCCCCACCCCACCGAGCCCGTCACCGAGGCCTTCCCGGCACCCGGCGAGCGGGTGCGCGTGAACGGGGACGGCCTCTGCCTGCTCACCTCCGTCGCCACCAGCCGGCCCGACGCGGTGCACCGGGTCCTGACCGAGCACGGCGCGACCGGTTCGGGCTCGCGCGGCCCCCTGCCCCCGACGCCCGAGGCGATGAAGCGGGCGGTGAGCGAGCACCTGCTCCGGCAGGGCCCGGAGAAGCTGCCGCCGGAGGTCACCCGCGGCTACCGCAAGACCGTCACCCGGGAACTCGGCGAGCGGCTCTCCGGGCAGAGCCGCCCCGAGCTGCTCGACGGCCTGCTCGGCCTCGGCGTCGGCGGCGTCACCACCCACGAGGTCGTCCCCGCCCCGCTGCTCCGCGAGCGCTACGTGACCGCGCTCGCCCACGAACTCGCCGGCTCCGGCGGGGACCCGGCCGCCGCCCGGGCGCAGGCCGAACGGAGCGTCACGTGGAAGTTCAAGGACCCGCGGGAGCAGGCGGCCGCCGAGCGGTACCTGCGCGACCACGGCCTGGAGCCCGCGACCGACCCGCACGAGCTGCGCCGGCAGTACGTCGACGAGCGGGTGGCCCGCGGCGAGGCCCGGGACACCGTCGAGCACGAGGTGGGCTGGAACTTCGCGGACGCCTCCGTCGGCCCCCGGGAGCAGTTCGAGTTCCTGCTCGGCCGCCCCGAACAGATCGGGCTGCACGACCTCTCCGACGACCGGCTCGCCGACCTCCAGGTCTGGCACCGGACCGTCTCGGACACGCCGCTCACGCCCGAGGAGTTCGCCGGCCTCCGGGACGCCGTCGAGAACTGGGAGCACTCCTGGTGGCAGGGGCTCGGCGAGACCTTCCCGCCGCTGCTGGCCGACGCCCTCGGCCTGCGCCTGCGCATCCTCGGCCCGGACGGCCTCGGCGGCCACACCGAGTACCTGCGGTACGGCCCCCGGGACGGCCACCGGGTGACGGTCTACTACAACGGCGCCGACCACTACGACGCCAGCCGCCCGCCCGCGGCGGCGCCGTCGGTGAGCACCGCGCCCCCGAAGCACCCGACCGGGCACGACGGCCCGGTGCTCCCGCCCGCCCCGCACAGCGTGCCCACCGTCAGCGGCCACGACCGGCCCGGCCCGTCGGCGGAGCCGCCGAAGCCGGAGTCGACGTCCGATTCGACGTCCGATTCGACGTCCGATTCGACGTCCGAGACGCGACCCGAGGCGGGGCCCGAGCCGACGTCCGCGCCGAATCCCGAACCCGAACCAGGGCCCGCGACTTCGGCGCCGCACCGGTCGGAGGCGCCGAGCATCGTCATCACCGAGGCGGAGCACGACCCGCTGCTCCACCCCGCGACGCCCTCCCCGCCGGCGTCCGTCCTCGCCGTGTCCGTCTCCTCCACGGAGTCCGGCGGCCCGCACCCGCAGGATCCGGCGTTCACGCCGAAGAAGCCGCTCGGCCCGGACGAACTGCGCCTGCCGCCCGCCCGGATCACCGACCACCGGCGGCTGTCCGCCTCCGACCTCGTGGTCGGCCTGCACCAGGACGACACGACCGTCCTCCAGCACATCACCGAGCTCTTCGAGGGCAGGTTCAAGGACGACCTGCCCGCCGCGCGGACGATGGCGAAGGACTTCTTCGACCCCGCCACCCTGCGCCCCCGGCTGGCCGCGCTCTCCCGCGGCGACGTCTGGGAGGCGAGGTTCGAGACCGACGGCTGGTCCGGGAAGATCACCGTCCGGGCCGCCGTCGAGGACCTGCACCACCAGGAGACCGCCCCCGGCGTCGAGTTCGAGAACGGCTCCGACCGGCACGCCTCGATCGGCCTCCAGGACGACGGCCTGAAGCGCTTCAACGCCGGAGTGCAGGCCAAGCTCAAGGTGGGCAGGGCCGACCTCACCGAGACCGTCGGCTACCAGCACGACGAACTGCACGGCAACCTGTCGGCCGAGGCCGGCCGCTCCATCGCCCGCGGCAAGACCGTCGAGCCCGGTGCCCTGTTCGCCGGAAAGCTGCGCCTGGTCCTGGACTTCACCGAACTCGGCCACCACGGGCGGCCCGTCGCCCCCGGGGGCGGGGAACGGGTCCGGCGGCTCGACATCGGCGTCACCGTCGGCATCCCCGTCCGCGACACCCTGGACTCCCACGGCGCCCCGGTGCCGCTGGACCAGGAGAAGCTCTTCGCCCCGCCGCAGCGCGTCGTGGACGGCCACCGGCTCGGCGGCTCCGACATCGTCCTCGACGTCTCCACCCACCGGCACGGCCGGCCCGACTCCGAGCGGCCGGTGCAGGAGATCCTCGACGGCGTCGAGGACACGGCCGAGGGTGTGCTCGGCGGCATCTGGCCGAAGCTGCGCGAGAAGATGACCGCCGAGCTCGACCTGACCCGGCTCCAGCAGGACCTCAAGAGCATGATGTCCGGCGAGCCGACCCGGATCGAGGTCGTCGACGACACCGGCCTGGTGACCGGCTCGGTCGAGATCACCGCCTCCGTCAAGGCCATGCGGCAGGTCGGCGGGACCGCGCAGACCGAGTTCAACGTCGGCACCGGCGTGCAGCGCGTCCGCAGCGTGCAGGACACCGGCAGCGACGGCCTCCAACTCCCGCTGCCCGGCGTTCTCTCCGGCAGCGCGGTCGACACGTCGACCGGCTCCGGCGGCGGTGGCCTCCAGCTCGTCCGGGACAAGGTGCGGATCTCCGGCAGCAGCCAGGAGACCCTGCTCACCACCAAGACCAAGGGCCCGGGCGTCGTCTACGAGGGGCGCGGCGAGCTCACCCTCTCCTTCGAACGGAGGTCGCCGCTCGGGACGGCCACCGACACCGCGAGGACCGCGATCGACTTCCGGGCCCTGATCGAGCAGAGCGAGACCCGCCCGGTCAAGCAGGAGGGCACCGGCGACCCGACCCTCTTCGTCGCCACCGAGGCGCCCGGCCCGGGCACGCCGAAGACCTTCGAGCCCGGCACCGAGGTCCCCAGCCCGCCGGACGGCGTCTGGCAGCGCCCCGACCGGACCGGCGGCGGCTTCAGCGACACCACCACCGTGCGCGACCTGCCCACCGTGCAACCGCTGCACCAGGGCGTCGACGAGCTGGGCCGGCGGGTGCTCGGCGGCTCCTGGAAGGACGTCAGGGACGGGATCCGGCAGCTCTTCAGCCATCCGATGGTCGCCTCGCACCTGACCTCGATGACCCGCGGTGTCCCGCTGGAGGCCCCCGAGCGGCTGGCCGCCACCCTGCTGGAGCACGGCGTCAAGGTCTCGGCCACCGCCCACGTCACGGAGCTGGACCACAAGCGCTCCAACGCCAAGGCGGAGCTCAACCCGGTCGACGAGACCACCTCCTTCACGGCCGGCCGCCGCCTGATCTCCGACACCAGGTCCGTCCAGGGCGCGGGCGGCGGGAGCGTCGGCCTCGGCGGGAGGAACACCGCCGAGATCAGCGGCGGCTACGCGCGCCAGGTCCGCGACCGCGACGGCTGGCGCGACGGCAACTCGCAGAAGGTGTACGCCAACGGCAAGTACGCCCGCCCGCAGGAGATCTACGACGCCGGGATCGCCGTCCGGGTGAGGCTGACCGTCGACGGCGAGGACCACGAGGTCACCGTCCCGATCCGGGCCGAGGTCAGCCTGGACGCCGGGGAGACCGGCCGGTACACCGTCGGCGCCGACGGCCGGGCCCACTTCACCGGGCCCGGCACCGGCACCCCGGTCACCCACCGGGGCCCCGCCGAGCGGCACGACCCGCCGCACCGGATCACCGACCGCGGGGCGCTCAGCGCCTCCGACGTGGTGCACAGCCTCGGCCGCGGCGACGTCGAGGTGCTCAAGGGCATCGAGGACACCCTCGGGCGCGAGTTCGGCTCGGTGCCCGACGACGTGCTGATGAAGATGAAGAACCGGTTCGACCCGTTCGCGCTGAAGCCGCAGCTGTCCAAGCTCAGCCGCGGCGGGAAGATCACCGAGCACGTCACGATCAACGGCTGGGACACCACCGTCACGGTCGAGGCCGGCCTCGACAAGGACTTCCGGCACACCGACACCGTCGAGAAGTTCGAGTTCGAGCTGGGCACCCAGACCCGGGTCTCCTCGGGCGTCAGCAAGGACCGGCGCGTGCGCGACGTGTTCTCCCTGCCCACCCGCTTCAAGCTGCCGTACGTCGACCTCGGCCTCAACCTCGCCCGCCGCAACGACTACGCCCACGGCTCCACGGTGGACACCACCGGCGCCACCGTCAGCAAGGGCAAGACCGTCGAACCGGCCGGACTGTTCAGCGGCACCGCCGACTTCACCGTCCACGTCGAGGCCAGGAGGCTCGGCCAGAAGGTCACCGCGCCGGACGTCCACGTGCCGGTCGACATCACCGTGGCCGTCCCGCTGCGCGACGCCCCGCCGCACGGCTCCACCGAGGCCGCGGCCCTCGCGAAGCCGCTCGACCCGCCCGCCCGCGTCGAGCGGACCCACCGGCTGGGCTCCTCGGACGTCGTCACCGACGTGTACCCGCTGCGCCCGCGTGACGGCGGTGGTCCTCGCCCGGTGGGGTGGGACCACCGGTCCGTCGGCGAGAGCGCCGTCGACCGGATCGACCGGCGGGGATCCACGGCGCTCGGCTCGGACTGGGCCGGGACGAAGGAGAGGATCCTCGCCGAACTCGACGTCACCAGGCTCCAGCCGCAGCTGAAGTCGATGATGTCCGGCCACGAGATCGTGGTGAAGCACGGCCGCAGCACCGTCCGGATCACCGCCGGGGTCTCCCGGCTGGAGCACACCGGCGAGACCTCGCAGACCGAGTTCAACACCGGCACCCAGGTGCAGCGCACCTTCGCGAGCTCCGACGGCGTCACCAGCTACGGCGCCGGCCGCGGCAGCACCGTCACCGTCTCGGTCCAGGGCACCAGCAACCCGCTGCCGGTCGGCCCGGCCGTCACCGCGGGTGGTCAGGTGAGCCACTCCTGGGGCCACGACCGGTTCGACGTCCAGGCGCAGCGGACCACCGCGGGCGCGGCGACCAAGGCCAAGCTCCCCGGCAGCGTCCACACCGGCGAGGCGACGCTCTACTTCCGGATGGAGCGGCGGCCGCTGATCTCCCTCGGGGACCCGAACCGGCTGGTCGCGCCGGGCCGGAACCAGGCGCCCGGGACGGCCTTCGAGCACGTCAGGTCGGCCGCCGGGCAGGCCTGGCGGGAGCTGCGGAAGCTCGGCACCACCGTCCACACCGTCGACACGGCGAAGATCGGCTTCGAGGTCGCCGTCGAGGCGGGGGAGGGGCGTCCGGCCAAGGGGCCGAAGCCAGCGGCGTTCGAGGCACCGGAGCACCGCACCGGGCAGGCCGGCGGCCCGGCTCCCGGCGAGCCCGCGGTGGAGACGGTGGTCAAGGCGCCGCCGGCGCGGGTCTGGAACGAGGGCCTGCGCGACATCGACGTCATGCGCTGGCTCGGCGACTCCTCCGGTGTGCAGGACATCCTGCGGCTGCGAGGACGCGAGTTCTTCGGCTCCCGCACCTGGGACCGGATGGAGAGCCTGGCCCGCAACACCACCGACCACGCCCGGCTGTCCAGCCACTTCGGCACGGCGACCCGGGGCGAGGAGATCACCACGCCGTCGCCCGGCCGGCGGCCGCTGGTGTCGGACGGCGGCGTGAAGGTGAACCTGAAGGTCCTGCAACTGGAGTACGACCGCACGGACGGCAAGGTCGAGCTCAGCCCCTCCAACGCGACCTCGACCAGCGCCACCAGGACCAGGCTCGACTGGTCGATGTGGGGCGGGCAGGTCCAGGGCGGGGTCAAGACCGACCTGGGCCCGGTCGAGGGCACCTTCCAGGGCATCGTCGGCGGCTCGCACCGCAACCGCGACGGCCTGTCGCTGGGCAACACCGGCCAGGTGGTCTCGCACGCGAAGTTCAACACGCCGATGGCGCGCTACGACGGCTTCGCCGAGGTCGAGGTCGTCTTCTTCAAGGGCGACCAGGAGATGGTGGAGAAGGGCGTCATCCCGATCACCGTCGACATCCCCGAGCGGGAGACCGTCGACGCCGAGGTGATGAGCGACCACTACCTCACCTTCAGCGAGGAGAACCCCGACGGCCTCGCCACGCCGAAGCACCCGGCCCCGAAGGCCGAGGCTGCGCCGGAGCACCACCAGCAGCCGGGGCACGACGGGCAGCCCGGGCACCCCGAGCAGGCGGCGCCGCCCGCGGACCGGTGGTCGCGGGCCGCGCGGGTGCCGCGCGGCGAACCGAGGCCGATCGTGCCCGAGCCCCACCCCGGGACGGCCGACGGCCCGCGCGGCCCGGGCGACAAGGCGGGTGGCACAGCGGCCGGCACGGCGGGTGGGAAGGGCCGGCCGGGCGGTGACGGGCCGCGGCCGGCGCCCGGCCCCAGCACGTCGAGCCGGTACCGCCGGCTGAAGCACTCCGGCCCCAGCCCCAGCCAGTCCATGGACGACCGGCGGCTGCGGCCGCGTCTGTCGACCGGCGGTCACGACCCCTTCCACGTCACCGCGGAGGGGCCCGTCCAGACCGCTTCGCCCGAGGGGTCGCCGGAGCTGCGGCCCTCGCAGCGGATCCTGGCGGACCGGCTCACGAGCCTGGACGAGGCGTCGGGCGGTCTGACCGCGCTGCGGGAGTCGGACTCCGAGTCGGACACCGGCTCCGAGGCGTCCTTCATGTCCCTCGACACGGTCTGGGAGAGCGGCGACGACCCGTCGCCGAACCCGGAGCTGTGGAAGGACGGCGCCTCGTACCTGACGCCGTTCCTGCCCTCCTCCAGGGACGCCGACGGCAACCTGGTCCACCGCGGCGACGTCGAGGAGACGTCGATCGGCGGCCAGGGCTTCGTGCGGCTCTACGTGGTGTCCTCCGGGGACACCCCGCCGCTCGGTCTGCGCGACGGCGGTGCCCTGGAACTGCACACCGGGGACGAGCACGCGCTGCTGGTCATCGGCAGCGAGGACACCGCGGTGCGCGTCGCGACCGGCCTCACCGGTGGTGACCCGGGCCGTTCGGCGATCTCCTCGGTCCTGGTGGACCGCTCGGTCGCGGTCGGCCTGAGCCTGGCGGCCGGGGCCGGCAAGGAGGGGAAGGTCACCTCCGCGTACTCGCTCAGCGAGGCGAACGTGGTGCGCGCGGACCGGGAGGCGCTGTCCGACGCGCTCCGGCAGGCGGTGGGGGCCTCGCTGCGGCACTTCGGCGGGGAGGAGCACCACAACCGCTCCGGGGGTGGACCCTCGGCTCCCGCCGGAGGGCTTCCGGCAGGAGCCGTCCGGACCTGGAAGGCCCACGAGAACCCGTACCCCAAGCAGGAGTTGAAGGACCAGGCCGAGGTCGGGGCGCACCTGGCGAAGGTTGCCGGCCTGCGCGCCGAGTGGGCCGGGCACGTCGCCACCTGGGAGCAGTACGTCCAGCGGGCGGACCGGCGCACCGGCCACCCGATGCTGGACCCGAACGTCGCCGCGACCAGGAGCCTGGACGACCGGGTCACGGAGCTGAAGGCGTTCCTGAAGGACCACGGGGTCGCCGACCAACCCACCGCCGGGACGGTGAAGCTGGGCCGGTGGATCACCAAGGCCGACCACAAGATGCGGCAGGTGGCGGACTGGATCGACGCGGCCGACCACGTGACGAAGGCCCTGACGGAGGGGCAGAAGCTCCAGGCCGGGCTGCAGGAGCTGCCACCGCCCGGACAGGTGCCCGGCACGGCCCGCCACCGGCTGGAGGACGAACAGCTGGAGATCCGCCAGCAGAAGGCGGCGAACGACCTCGCAGGCCTCTGGGACGCACCGGGGAAGACCTCCGCCGAGGACCTGGTCGACGCGATCGGCGCGGCGCTGAGGGAACCGCTCCGGGCCCGCCCGCAGGAGGCGGTCGAGCTGGTGAAGGCCCTGCGGAAGTACGCGGAGGACCACGCTCCCCGGGACCTGCTCGGCAGCCGTACGCTCAGCGGCTACGCGGTGGGCCTGGTTCTGTCCGCCGAGGCCGGTAACGACCGGAACTCCCTCGCGGAACTGGTCACCGGGAACCGGGCGCTGCTGTCGCGCCAGCTGACCCGGGTGGCTCTGCTGACCGGGGCCGCGGGCGCCGTCCCCGCTCCGCGGACGCTCGGCGACTACCTCGACGGGCACCACGCGGGCGAGCCGGACCAGGGCCTCGGCGAAACCCTGCGCAAGCTCGCCGACCTCAGCCGGAACGCCGCCGGGATTCCCAGGCTGACCGCCGGGACCCTGACGCCGGCGGTCATCGGGGCCATCCGCCACGACCTGCGCCAGCTGCTGGTGTTCGACCAGGTGCGGCGGATGGCCAAGGCCGGGGAGGGCGTCGCCCCGCCCGGCATGAAGCACGACTCCGGCGAGCTGTTCTTCGACCCCTTCGGCGATCTCGGGCGGCGCCACCGGGCACTGCTGGACGTCCTGGGGGACGACGCGAGGTTCGGCGACGTGTTCCTCGCCGCCGACAAGGCCCACACCGCCGCGGTGGAGGCGCACCGCAAGGCGGAGGCGGCCAAGTACCCGGGCGCCTCGGTGGGTGACCTGTTCCAGGGGCGCAAGCCGGAGGACGTCGACGACTCGATCACGAGTGCGCTGGAGAAGAGCCGGAAGAAGGAGCTCTACCCGGAGCCGGAGCCGGACCCGGGCGCGGACCCGGGGCCCGCGCCCGAGGCGCCGAGGCCCGGCGAGACGGCGCCGGTGATCCCGACGACCCGCCCCGACAGCTCGGTGATCCGCGGACCGAAGCTCGGCGTGGACTCCGCCGCCTACCGGGAGGCGCTGCTGCTGACCCCGCACGTCCCCAACGAGCGGGTCGTCACCGTGGAGTCAGGCCCGCACGGCCCGGTGTTCGTCACCGACCGGGGCGAGGTCCGGCAGCTGACCCCGGAGGCGTTCGCCGAGGCCCTGGAGCGGCTCGGCGTGCGCCGGGACGAGACGGTCACCCTCCACTTCACCGGTGAGCGGCTGGAGAACGACGTGCGGCAGAAGCTGGTCGACCACGCCTCGGCACGGCTGGGCGCCCGGGTGCGGACCGATCTGATCGGCGGCGCGCGGACCGACGGGAGCCTGCCCCAGTACACCGAGGCCGGGGTGCTGATCCCCGGAGAGGTCCCCGACCACGGACTCGTCCGGGACCTGGAGAAGCTCCCGGGGCTCGCGGACTCCAAGCTGCTCGTGCTCACCGCGCAGGGCGGCGGCATCGTCGACCACACGGGCGGGCCCCTGACACCGGCCAAGGCCGTCGAGATCCTCTCGGCGAACGGCGCCGGGCCGGGGACCCCGGCCCTCGCCGTGGTGATCACCGGTGAGGAGGGCACGATCGACGACAAGGCCCGCAAGGCCTTCGGCAAGGAGCTCAGCACCGCACTGAAGGACGCGGGCACCCGCGTCGAGGTGCGGATCGCGCTCCGGGACGAGCGGGTGGCGCGCTACCGGGACGGCAGGCTGGTAGCGGAAGGCCACGTCAAGGAGCCCGACGCCCGGACCTGGGAGGGCGCCGGCCTCGACGGCGGCGGGCGGCGGGGCGGCTACCGCAGCGGCGAGGTCGAGGTCGAGGTCGAGACGACCCGGGACGGGCTCGGGTTCCTCTTCGCCGACCTGGACGCGGCGACGCCCGGCGGCGTCCGGAACCTCGACGGCTTCCGGAACCTCGACGGGAACCGGGTGTACCTCGACTACACCCAGCAGAGCCGCTCCGGGCTGACCACCCGGCACGACGACGCGGACGTGCCGTGGGCCCGCGCCATGCGCGAGAACCTCCCCGACGGGACCCCGAAGCAGGTCGCGGTGGTCGTGGTCGACGACCGGCGCGGTGGACTGACCGTCACCTCGAAGGACGGCGGGACGGTGACCCTGCCCTGGCGGGACGGTGCGAGCCTGATCGGGCACGTCCTCGGGGAGAGCGGCTTCCCGCCGTCCGGGGAGGTCGGCCTGGTCGGCCTGCACGGCGACCTCGCCGAGGGCCCGCACATGGAGCAGCTGGCGCGCTGGATCGCCGCCGAGACCGGCCGGACGGTGCACTTCAAGGCCAACCCGATGCGGACGGAACCGCTGCCCGGGGATCCGAACGGCGCCACCACGCTGGCCGTGACGGCCCGGCACGGCCACGACCTGCCGCCGCGCGACCACCGGACCTCGCCGTCGGACTTCGACACCGGGAAGTTCCGGGAGAGCGGCTTCTTCGTCACCCACAGCGTGGGCGGGCAGGACGGACCGGTCCTGCCCCTGAGGATCCCGCTGCCGGACCGCTCCACGGTCTCCTACCCGATCTACTCGCGGCCGGTCGGAGGCCGCCCGTCCGAGCAGGTCGGCCGGAGCACCTGGAACCTCGAGGACCAGTGGAGGTTCTGGGGCTTCGACGACGCCGTCCCGATGGACGTGCCGTACATCGGGGTCGTCGACAAGCCCGGCCGGGAGAGCCTGCCGAACAGCCGGGTCCACGACAGGACGCTCGGCGCCGTCGGCGTCTTCAAGGGCGTCGGGATCAACTGGGACCCGGACGCGCGCCAGTACGTCGACGAGGGGCACGGCCTGGGCCCCACCGCCCTGACGGAGGTCGGCAGCCACACCCCGGGCAGCTACTCCGTGACGGTCCGGATGGAGGGCGAGGCGCTGGGCCGCTCCGTCCGCCGGCGGGCCAGCTTCTCCCACGTCGACGTCAACACGCTGGGCGTCGGCGCCCAGCGCCGGCAGCACGTCGACGTGCTGCTCGCCCGCTGCTTCGCCTCGCAGAAGGACCTGGCGTCGACCTTCGCGGCCTCGGCCAAGGTGCGGACCGTCGCGGTCGACGGCCTGCTCTGGAACACCTCCGAGCCGGGCCTGATCGAGCAGGCCGTCACCCAGCCCCCGGGCAAGGTGCTCTGGGTGGAGAAGGGCAAGAAGGTCACCCACTACCGGGCGGACGGCACCGACGAGGCGCAGCCGGGCGGTCCGAACGCCCCCGCGCCGCCGCTGAAGCGGTCCAGTACGAGCACCAGCAACGTCACCGCGACGCCCACACCGAGGCCGCCCGACACGCCGAGCCCGGTGAGCGCGCCGAGCCCGGCGGCCGCGGACCCCGGAGCCGGGCCGAGCGGGCCGCAGCCCAGGCCGATCGATCCGTTCGACCCGGACCAGCCCGTCTCCCGCGGCGGTCCCGGGCCGGAGCACGGCGGCCCGCCCGCCGCCGTCGCGGCCGAGGACGAGGACGGTCCGGCCGGGGCGGGGCTGGCCGACCTGGTCTTCCAGGAACTGACGAGATGAGCGCCGGGTCCACGGGCACCGCCGCCCGCGGCCCGTCGACCCGTCCACCGGGCCGGGGCCTCGGCGTGCGGCCCCGGCCCCGGCCGCGTCGGCAGCGTGCCGAGGAGGCGCCGGGGCCGGGTCAGTCCGGTCAGCCGGTGTGCCGGCCGCGGCGGCGCTCGCGGGCCAGGCCGACTGCGAGCCCGCCCACGACCAGCGTGCCGCCGGCGACGGTGAGCGCGGTGGACAGGTCGCCGGAGCCGGTCGCGGCCAGGCTGCTGCCGGGCGGCTCGGTGGCGGCGCCCGCGGCGACCGCCGCCGGGGTGCTGCCGGTGGCGGAGGGCGTGGGGGTACCGGTGCCGGTGGCGGTGGTCGCCGGGGCGGTCGGCGGCGCGGACCTGGCACCGGCGGTCGGCCCGGCCGTCGGACTGCCGCTCGGGGCCGCCGCCGGAGTGGTGGCCGGGGCCGTCGTCGGGGCCGTCGTCGGGGCCGGCTCGGGGGCGGAGCCGCCGCGCTCCGCGAGCTGCTGGGCGTACAGGCTCCCGGGCCGCACCGGGGTGCCGGTGGAGACCAGCACGCCGCTCTGCTTTCCCTCCACCGGGGTGCCGCGGGTGCCGAAGGCCCAGTTGTGGGCGGTGGGCGGGTTCTCCACGCCGTAGTAGCCGACGTCGGCGTTCCACATCACCTGGTTGGCACCCGCCCAGCCCTGCCCGGAGCCCGCGTTGGAACGGTTGGTCAGGGCGAGGTCGTCGTTGGGGCCCCGCGAGTGGAGCATGGTGATGTCGTCGTACAGGGTGCCGGTGGCCCAGCGCTGGTGCGGCCCGGCGTCCAGGCGGAAGCCGCCGACGTTGTCCGAGGTGCAGTGCGAGAACACGTTCGGCCCGGCGACCCGGGCCCCGGTCAGCCAGGCGTGCAGGTTGCTGCCGCTCACCCTGCAGTTGACCACCAGGCTCTGCTGACCGTCGATGCTGTAGGCGCCGGGCTGGGCGAAGGGCGCGCGCTGGGGGATCGCCTGCTCCATGCCCGTCGCTGAGGTGTCGGTGACGGTGACCCGGGAGGCGGTGGCGCCGATCGAGCCGATGCCCGCGCCGAAGCGGTCGGCGGCGAGGTCCCGGGCCCAGGCGTCCTGGACGGCGGCGAAGTGGACGAACCGGGAGGCGGAGTAGCCGTGTTCCTCGTACCCCGGGGTCCGGACGAAGGCCGAACCGTCCGCGCTGAGGCCCTCGACGCCGACCTGGGTGATCCGGCCGGGGAAGTCGTACGCCCACACCTTGGCGTGGGTGTACTCCTTCTCCAGGGCGTTGGTCAGCGGGACGTCCAGGGTGATCCGGTTGCCGTCGACGGCGGTGACGGTGCGCTGGAACCGCAGCCCGTCGTTGGGGGTCCAGGGCTTCGACGGGGTGCCGTCCTGGCGCGGCGGGATGCGGTCCATGCCGATCGCCCTGATCCAGGCGTCCTCCTGGGGCCGCTGGACGACGATGTCCTGTCCGACCTTGAGCCCGGCGGCCGAGTCGAGGGTCAGCGTGGTCCCACCCACCGGGACGTAGGCGTCGGTGACGGTGTGTTCGGCGCCGCTCCTGCGCGGCTCGCCCTCGCCGGACAGCTCCACCAGCGGACGGGGCTGGCCGGAGGCCACCAGCTTCGTGCCGCCCGCGCCGCTGCCCGCGCCGCGCAGCACCACCCCGGAGGCCTTGATCCGCAGCGGCTTGCCGACCCGGTACGTTCCGGCGTTCAGCAGCACGGCCCCGCGCAGACCGTCCGACCCCTGCGGCAGCGCGGCGACCCTGTCGAGTGCCTGCTGGATGCGGTCGCCGTCGTCGCCGTTCGGGGCCGGGTCCAGGGTGACGGCGACCCTGGCGGTCGGCAGCGGCCGGGTGCCGTTGCGGTAGCCGGCGTAGCTGAAGTCGGGGATCCGGTTTCCCTGGGCGTCCTGGCCGTAGACCAGGCGGCCGCCCGCGAACGTCAGCCAGTCCGTGGCGTCGGGCGCGGCCCTGCCGGGGGTGGGCCGCGGGTCGGCGGCGAGGGCCGCCGGTGCCGCCCAGGCGGCGCCCAGTCCGGCCAGCGCGGACACGGCGACGGCGGCTCGCAGGGCGGTGCGCCGGCGGGCGCGGTGTGGGGACATGGACTCTCCTCGGTCGGGACCTGGAATCGGGACCTGAAAAAGGTCGACAGTGTGAACGCCCCGTCCCCGTCCGTCGGTTCACCGCCGAGGGTGGTCCGGGGGCGGTGGCCGGCGCCCGCCGTCCGAAGGATCCGGCCGCGACGGTGAACCCCGGACCGGGGTCCGTCCGTGCTGTGTGCGGGTCGAACCGTCGGCACGTCGTCGGACGCCCCGTGGAAGCGGAAACCTCGACGGATCCAGGGAGCTGTGGTGGGCACGGGCCAGAACGCGAGCGGCGGCGAATCGACCGGGTACCAGCTGCCGGCGGTCGCCTGGTTGATGGAGGAGGGCGACGAGGCGGACGCGGCGGAGCCTGCCGCCGTCACCGGGCCGGGCCCGGCGGCGTCCGCGCCGCGCACCCGCTTCCCGTCCGCTCCGGTCGGCGCGGGGGCGGAGCCCGTCGCGGCCGGGCCCGCCGGGTTCGGCGCGGCGGGCTTCGGCCCGGCGACCGCCGCCGGGCCGGTGTCCGCGACCGCCGCCGAGCCGGGTGCCCCCGAGCCGGGTGCCCCCGAGCCCGCGGCCGGAGCCGAGTCGGCGGCCGGCCGGACCGGGGCCCTCGGTGCCGCCAGGCTGAACGCGCTGCGGCGGGCCTTCCTCCAGGCCCCCGCCCGCGCGGCACGCGGCCTCGCCCCGGCCGCCCCCGCCCGCGCGGTCGCCGCAGCCGGCCCCGAAGCCCTCGGGCCCGCCGCCGCACCGGCCGCCGAGGAGCGGACCGGTCGCCTGCGCGGCCTGCCCCGCCCGGCGGTCGCGGCCGCCGCCGTGGGCGTGGTGCTGATGGGCCTGCCGCTGGTCCTCGGCCGGGGCGACGGCGGTGCCGACCCGGTCGAGTCGCTCGGCGCCCCCGGAACGAGCCGCGCCGACACGACGGTTCCGGACGCCGAGGTGTCCGGAACGCCCGCCGAGACCCCCGCCGAGACCCCCGCCGGGACGCCGTCGGCCGGCGCCGACCCGACCACGGCTCCCGTCGGGACACCGATCGACCCGGCCGCCACCGGGCTCCCGGTCACCGGCCCGCCCGTCCCCGGCCCGCCCGGCGTGCAGCCCGCCGTGCCCGTCCCGGCCGGCGGGGTGTCCCTCGTCCAGCCCGTCGGCTCGGCACCCGTCGTGCGCTCCGCGGCGGGGACCGCCCCCGGCCCCGCCCCCGGCGGCGCGCCCCAGCCCCCGGCCCA